>PLYG01000326.1 GCA_003153335.1 Betaproteobacteria bacterium
CCGTGCCGCGACAGAAAATTGGCCACGCTGCCGATCACATCATCCATGTGAGTCCACAGGTCGATCTTGCCGTCGGTGTCGAAATCGACCGCGTAGCGTCGAAAACTCGTCGGCATGAACTGCGGAACGCCCATGGCGCCGGCAAAGGAGCCGCGCGGGGTCAACGGAGAAATTTTCCACTCGCGGCTCAGCAGCAGGAATTGCTTCAGCTCTTCGCGAAAATAATCCGCGCGGCGCGGATAGTCGAATGCCAGCGTGGTCAGCGCATCAAGCACCCGGTAACGACCGGCGTTGCGTCCATAAAATGTCTCGACGCCGATGATCGCGATGATGATCTCCGCCGGCACGCCATACTCCCGCTCGGCGCGCTCCAGCGCGGCCCGGTTTGCGTTCCGGAACGCGACGCCACCTGCAATACGCTCTGGACTCACGAACTGCGGCGCGTACTCGAACCATTTGGGCGGTGTGGTGACCAGCGCCGACATCGCCCGGATTGCCGAATTCTGCGTCTGGACATGGCTGAACAGGCGCAGCAACGCACGGGTGCTGAACCCCTGCTCTTCCGCGAACTCGGCGATGAAGGCGCGGACCTCCGGTCGCTGCGCATAGCCGGAGCCATGCTCGGTCGCCTGCGCATGGTTGACGATGGCAACGGCGATGAACGCCGGAAAAAGCGCGCGGCAAAGCATGCTGCAAAGTGAGCTCGACATAGGCCGCAATGCTATCATCGGATGGTCATTCTCCCCTGCTTCATTCGTGCACTATTCCCTTCTTCGCCCGCTGTTGTTTGCGCTGGACCCCGAGCGCGCCCACGGTCTTACGCTCGAAGCGCTGGACCGGACCTATGCACTGGGACTGCTGGGGCTGATTGCGCGGCGGGCGCGGGGCTTGCCCGTGCGCGCGCTGGGAATCGACTTTCCCAATCCAGTCGGGCTCGCAGCCGGCATGGACAAGAACGGCGCCCACATCGACGCGCTGGCGGCCCTGGGTTTCGGTTTTATCGAAATCGGCACCACCACGCCACGGCCACAGCCCGGCAATCCGCAGCCGCGGATGTTTCGGCTGCCGGAAGCCAGTGCGCTGATCAACCGCCTCGGCTTCAACAACGAAGGCGTCGACGCCCTGGTGCGCAATGTGGAACGCTCGCGTTTTGCGCGCGAGGGCGGCGTGCTGGGGATAAATATCGGCAAGAACTTCGACACACCGAACGAGCGTGCGGCCGACGATTATCTCGCCTGCCTGCGCAAGGTTTACAGCAAAGCCAGCTACGTCACGGTAAACATCTCGTCGCCGAACACCGCGAATCTGCGCGATCTGCAGGCAACCGACGCGCTTACGGACTTGCTCCGGGCATTGAAGCAGGAACAGGCGAAGCTGGCGGACGCCCACGGACGGCATGTCCCGCTGGCCGTGAAAATCGCACCGGACTTGACGCGCCTGCAGGTACAAGCGCTGGCGGCGATCCTGGTCGAGCAGCGGATCGAGGCAGTGATCGCGACCAACACCACGATCGCGCGCGATGCGGTTGCCAATCTGCGCCATGGCAAGGAAGCAGGCGGCCTCTCCGGCGGGCCGCTACGGGCGCAATCGACGCAGGTGATCCAGTGGCTGCATGAAGCGCTGCAGGGCGCGCTGCCCATCATCGGCGTCGGCGGCATCCTGTCCGGCGCCGACGCGCGGGAAAAAATCGCGGCCGGCGCGACGCTGATCCAGTTCTATACCGGGATGGTCTATCGCGGGCCGGAACTGGTCGCGGAATGCGTGAGGGCACTGGCTGCCGCGAAGTAGGATGAGTCGAGCGCAATGATAACGACACGCTGTAGGCGGCGGAACACCGGTCTGACGCCAAGGTGAACCTCGGCCTGCGGGGCGGTATCAGAGTGGCCAGCGGGAGCGAGAGCATCGGAAATGAGGACTCTGCGCGCCATGGTCGGCTCCTGATGATTACGAATGGCTCGAATGTGGCTCGTAAGGCGGCTTGTCAGTACACCCAGTGCAGCCTGTGCGGAAAAGACTCGACCCCGCGCGCGGCGACCTGACGCGGCTCATCAATCAGGATGGCACCGTACTGGATGTCGACGCCGGGAAAGAACGTTGGGCCGTCGAGCGTGGCGGCGCGGACTTCGATGCCGATGCTGCGGACAAAGCCCGCGAGCCTCTCAGTCAGAGGATCGGTGAACATGGCTCACACTCCCTCAGCCGACCCAGCGCAGTCTCCCAAATCCTCTTGCTTGAGTCCGTGTTGTTCCATCAGGAAGCGCAGCACTGCGCTCGGTTCCGCTTCGGGAATCTGGAAGTTCTCGTCCTCGTAGACTTTTACTTGATCGGTAAGGTTTCAAACCGTTCGCCTGGTATCGCATCTTGTTCGGGATTGTCGTTCTGGCCACGGTGTATCGCGGAATTGTCGATTGGCGGGATTAGGAACCTCAATGGTCGCCTGGCGTTGTCAGTCACCGAGCGAAACACCTCAATCAAACAACAACATCATCAGGATCGGGGTAATGTCGATAAACGCCAGCGGTGTAACCGTGACGGGTGTCGAAGGCGTACTGGACCCGATGATGTTGCTCGCAGTCACTGTGCAGGAGTAGGCCACGCCGCCTCTTAGACCGCCAACGGTGATAGGTGAACCGGCACCGGTATTCGTCCGCGTGGTCTGGCCTGCTGCCGTGCAGGTCACGCTGTAGCCGGTAATGCTGCTGCCGCCATTGCTGGCGGGCGCACTGAAAGTGATAGTGACGTGCGCGTGGCCGGCGACGGCTGCCGAAAGCGCGGGAGCGCCGGGCACCGATAGAGGCATAGTCAGGCAGGCGTTGTTCACGGCGAGAGACGGCTCGATATATCCGTTGAATTTGGGCACGCCACGCTGATTGTGCAGCATGGTTTTCACGGCAGACAGAACCCATGCGTCCCAGTCGGCATATCCGCGCGAGCCATGTGCGCCGCCGGCAGGGCAATAGCTGAGCACATACTGGCTGCCGGCCGCAGTCTGGTGATAGTCGGCACGATTACGCGCCCCGCAATTGCCGTCAGTGCATAAATCAACCGGGAAATCACCATCGCCCAGGTTTTCGATCATGGCGATGGAGTATTTGGTGGCATCGGCGTCTATCGGCGCGGTCCAGTAGAGTGTGTAGCCCGAGTCCTGCCCCAGTATGGCTACGACCTTGCGCCCTGCGTTGGTGCCGCCACTGCCGTCAAAGACACCACCGGCACGCAGGTAGCGCACCACCGGGTGTATCTGCGTGCCGCCATAGGATTCGCCGGTGAGCACCACGGCGCTACAGTCCGCGTAGGTCTGCAGGCACAGCGCATCCAGTGCGGCTTTGGCGCTCTCGGCAAGATCGCTATACCAGGGACCTACAGCTAAATTGGTCTGGTGAAATCCGATGTTGAGTGCGACATAGCCCTGATTGGCAAACATCACGGCCCGCGCGTCGCGCACCGCGGCCACATCGCCGACGCCGCCCCAGCCGGGCATCAGCACTACTACCGGACGTTTTTCAGCGCCGAAGTTGTTCAGCCTGGTCACTTGTGCCGTCGCAGCCCGCGTCACGTGATCGGCATCGCTGGTGACGTTATATGGAAAGTTTGTATTCACCAAAGCCGGGGCTGGGGGAAGAAGATTGTTGATCAGGAGTTGCCCGAAGTCCGTCGGATAGATCGGCATGCCATGCCAGTCGGCCGGCGTGGAATTAGCGTCCCATGTCTTGCCCGGCGTGTCGGCGATCAGGTTGGGCGGGCAGTACTGATGAAAGGTCCAGGCAAGGTGCGGAATATTGTTGGCAGTGGCCAGGTCCATCAGGGTTTGCATGTCATTCACGGTGGCCGTATGCCACGCGTCGTTGACCGGGCCGAACTCGCCGACGATCACCGGGATCGTGCGGGTTGGTGGCCCGACCAGAAGCAGCGAAGGAAAATCTACCAGTGAGTTATAGATGTGCGTTTCGTACGCGACATTGACGCCGCCGCCCGCGGTAATCGGATGCGTCGGGTAGTAGCTGAGGTCCCGCGCCCAGTCGCGCGTGCCCTGGACGGTCACAATATGGCGGTTGGCTCCGAGCGGACTTTCTGCAGTGCGAATCGCCGCCACGGCGGCATTCATCCGCGTCCACACTAGTGCATCCTGCGCGCCATCAAAGTTATTCTCAGGCTCATTGCTGACGCCGTAGAGGACGTGGGGAGACGCGTAGAAGTCCTGCGCCAGTTGCGCCAGGATCGCATTGGTCGCGGCGGTCGGCCAGCCATTCGCGTCTAGCGACGGATCGAGCCAGATGCTGACAAGTACATAGACCCCCGGCTTGGTGCCGATGTAGTCGACGATCTCCTTGATCTTGCTTCGGTAGTTGAGGTCGGCAACGTAACTGTCCTGGGACCGGCGGGTTTCCAGGGCGAGCCGGATAAACTTGGCTTTCCACACGTCCGTCAGCACGTCAATGCGCCGCTTGACCTCGGTGACACCGGC
>PLYG01000465.1 GCA_003153335.1 Betaproteobacteria bacterium
CGGGCGAAGTGCTGGGCGAATCGCAATCCGGCGAAATGCAGGAGGTGGGCTTCCAGCTCTACACCGATATGCTGAGCGCCGCGGTCAATGCGCTGAAGACCGGGCGCGAGCCGGACATGGAGGCGCCGCTGGGCGTCACGACCGAAATCAATCTGCACACGCCGGCGCTGTTGCCCGAGAACTACTGCGGCGATGTGCACGAGCGCCTGGTCCTGTACAAGCGGCTGGCCAATTGCGCGAGCATGAACGATCTCGAGCAGATGCAGGAAGAACTGATCGACCGCTTCGGGCTGCCGCCCGAACCTGCGCAAACGCTGCTGGATTGCCATCGACTGCGCATACTGGGCAAGCCGCTGGGCGTGACCAAGGTCGATGCCGCGGCGGAGCGGGTTATCGTGACTTTTGTTGCCAGGCCGCCGTTCGAACCGATCAAGCTGATTCAACTGATTCAGCGCGACGGCAGATTCCGCTTGGCCGGTCCGGCCAGGATGCGCATCGAATGGCCGACCAAGACACTGGAGGACCGGGTCGCGCTGGTGAAAGATTTCCTGAAAAAGCTGGCGTGAGCGTCCTCGGCGCGCTCTCACTGCCTCGATACCATGCCCGTCACGCTTCCTCCGCAAATCCATGTCTTTGTTCGCGACTGGCTGTCGGCGAACAACATCCTGCTCAAGAGCGACAACGGGCACGTGGTCATCGACTCCGGTTACTACTTGCATGCCGAGCATACGCTGCAACTTCTGCGCAGCAAATCCGGCCTGGGCGATGCGCCGCTGGCGCGGCTGGTGAATACGCACTGCCACAGCGATCACATCGGCGGCAATGCGGCGATTGTGGCGGCGTACGATTGCCCGATATCGATTCCGGCAGCCGAGGCCGGGCTGATTGAGCCATGGAACCCCGACGGCCTGTGGCTGGGTTATGCGGATCAACACGCGCCGCCATTTTCGTACGACGCGCTGATTCAAGTGGGCGAGACCAATGTGTGGGGCGATCTCGAGTGGGAAGCGTTGTCGGCGCCCGGCCATGATATGGGTGCATTGATGTTTCTCAATCGGCAACATCGGCTGCTGATTACCGGCGATGCGCTGTGGTGGAACGGCTTTGGCTTTGTGTTGCCGCCGGAGATCGACCCGCGATGTCTGCCGGCGACGCGGGCAACGCTGGATCTCATCGCATCGCTGGATGTTGCAGTGGTCATCCCCGGCCACGGCGAGCCGTTTGCCGAGGTCGACGGCGCACTGGAGCGGGCCTATGCACGCGTCGCGGCATTCGAAGCCGATTCAACCCGGATGGCCCGGCATCTGCTCAAGGTGATGCTGACTTTTGCTTTGCTCGCGCGGCGCCGAATGCGCCTGGGCGAACTGCCAGCCTATTGCGAGTCGATCCCCGTCTACCGCGACATCAACCGCCGGTATCTGGGGCTGGATTCGGGCGCGCTGGCCGATCTGCTGGTGAACGAACTCGAACGCGCGCGGGCAGTCCGGCGCGAGGGAGAGTGGCTGCTGCCGAACTAACAGCGAACTATTGCCGTCGGCGCCAGACCCAGAGAACTGCCAGGCCGAGGAGGGTCGCGAGGACAAACAGGCCGAAACCATCGAGGGTTGGAATGGCGTGGGCCTGCATCAGCTTCGATGTCCCACACGCCAGCAGCGATGGATGGTGCGGCTGCGAAAATCCTCGGGAACGGACCACTGGTGGATGTCATCGCAGCGGTACGTTTCTCTCACGCCGGGATCCAGTTCGAAATGCCGGCGATTGGTCGAAAAAACCAGTTCACCGTGCTCCGAGAGCAGTTGCATGCAGCCTGCAATCAGGCGCGGATGATCGCGCTGCACGTCGAGCACATCCTGCATCCGCTTGGAATTGGAAAACGATGGCGGGTCGAGCACGATCAGGTCAAACTCCTTGCCGGCCCGCGCGGCGCCCTCCAGATAGGCGAAAGCGTCCGCGCGCACGAGCTGGTGCCGGGCGAGGTCGTGACCGTTGAGCCGCAAATTGCGGCCCGCCCATTCCAGGTAGGTATTCGAGAGGTCCACGCTTTCGGAATCCACCGCACCCCCGGCCGCAGCGTACACCGTGAAGCTACCCGTGTAGGAGAACAGGTTCAGAAAACGCCGCCCGGCCGCCAGTTCGCGCACCAGACCCCGGGTCTTTCTGTGGTCGAGAAACAGACCGGTGTCGAGATAGGAGTCCAGGTTGACCAGAAAGCGCAATCCAGCCTCATTGACCTCAAACTCGTCGGTCGCATTGCGGAGCTTTTGGTATTGCGCCGCGCCGCGCTGCCGTTCGCGCCGCTTGAAGTGAATCTGAGCGATCGGCAGTTCCAGGGTTTCAGCTACGACTGTCTCGACAGCGCCGATCCATGCCGCGTGCTCAGCCTCCGTCTGCTGCCAGCCGGTATCGAATTCCTGGAGATGCACGTGCGAGCCGTAGCGGTCGATGGCGAGCGGAAACTGGGGCACATCCCGGTCGTAAATGCGATAACACGCGATTCCCTGGCGGCGCGCCCAGCGCGCCCAGTGGCGGGCGTTCCGAGAGAGGCGATTGCGAAAGGCGTCGAGGTCAGGCATTGCGATGCAATATTACCGGCCGCAGGCAAAAAAAAACCCCGCAGGATGAACCTGCGGGGCGAGGCTGTATCACACAGGAGGAGGTGATGATACAGAAGGAGACGCTGCTTCAAATCCCCGTCAAGACCTATCTGGGGCTCGGCGGGGAGAATTCAACTATCTTTCTAAGTCCTTTTCCGTCTGCGGAGCCATTCAGCTACCTAACTGTTAGTAAGCGGTTTTTAGCGAATGGTTCCGCACTGCAGCAAGATCTTCTGGTTCAGGCCGCCTTGCGTGCCGCCTTGTTGACAGTCGCCGAGACTGCGGCCGCCTTGGCCGTCGCAGCACGGACGCTTGCGTCAGTAAAATCAACGACTTGGCGCGAGGCCTTGGTCAGGCTGTCGATCGCGGCGCTGGTAGCGGCCATGGTCGATTTGAGCGCGGTGACCGCAACGTCAGAACCGGCCGGGGCGGACTTGACTGCCTTGTCTACAACCGAAGCCAGATTCTTGTTCAGGGTCGACATGCCGGCTTCCATAACCTTGGACACTTCGGCTTGCGCGCCCGACACGACTTCGTAGGCATCACGGGAGTACGACAGCACGTTTTCCACGCCCGACTCGGTCACCTTGGCGCGAAACGCGACCAAGCCTTGCACGTCGGTGATTTCCGACAATGCCTTGAAATTCTTGGTGTTGAGTTCGAACGCCGTCTTGGCGGCCGACAGATTCAGGTTAACGAGTTGCTCCAAGCCCACGAACGTGGCATTCGCCAGTTTGGTGGCTTGGTCAGCGGTGGATTTGTTGAAATCGGCAAAATATTCATTGATCGCATACATGGTGAAACTCCTTTTGGATCGTTGAGGGAGTATTGCTGCAGTGCACAATAGCAATATTAGTCGTGCTCTAAAGGCATGTCAAGCGTCAAATGGTGCAATGCAGCAATAATTCGTAGAGGAGACATTCTAGAATTTCAAACTGCTTCGAAATCAGCGGCTTATAATATCGAAATCCGATTGACCCGGATGGGCCGGCCGGCTCGTCCACGATGTATCACCGGCGTTCACATTGCGGTGCGGACACTCGCATGGCCGCATCGCAGCAGAGCGCACTGACGAAACAGGATTGCGGATGACAGACCAACTGCGCATGATCAAGAAATATCCGAATCGCCGCCTCTATGACACGATGAACAGTGGCTACATCACACTGGCCGACGTCAAGAAAATGATTCTGGAGAAGATCGAATTCAAGGTCGTGGACGCCAAGTCGAATGAGGACCTGACCCGCACCATCCTGCTGCAGATCATTCTCGAAGAGGAATCGGGCGGCTTGCCGATGTTTTCCAGCGAAATGCTGACCCAGATGATTCGTTTTTACGGGCACGCGATGCAAGGCGTGATGGGCTCCTACCTCGAGCGCAATCTGCAGTCGTTCCTGCAGATACAGAACAAGCTGCAGGAACAAACCAAGAATCTCTACGGCGACGCCAGCAGCCTGACGCCGGAAGTCTGGAAGCAATTCCTGCAGATGCAGGCGCCGGGCATGCAGGGCATGATGGGCAACTACCTCGAGCAAAGCGCCAAGGTCTTCATGGAAATGCAGGAGCAGATGCAAAAGCAGGCGCGCGGCATGTTCGGCGGGTTTCAGTTCCCCGGCTTTCCGCCTGGAGGCGCGGGCAACGAGGACAAGTAGGGCGGATCAAGAAATGGCTGTCAAGGCAGCGCCGCTGTTGCGCAAAAAGCCTCCGCCCATTCCGCGCGTCGGCTTTGTATCGCTTGGGTGTCCCAAGGCAACAGTCGATTCCGAACACATCCTGACCCAGTTGCGCGCCGAGGGTTATGAGTTTTCCCCGAGCTATCAAGGCGCCGATCTGGTGATCGTCAACACCTGCGGTTTCATCGGCGCCGCCGTTGAGGAATCGCTCGACGCGATTGGCGAGGCGTTGGCCGAAAACGGCAAGGTGATAGTTACCGGGTGCCTGGGCGCCAAGGAGGGCGGCGGACTGGTCCGCTCGGTGCATCCCAGTGTCCTGGCGGTGACCGGACCCCATGCGACCCAGGAAGTCATGACGGCGGTGCATGCTCACCTGCCCAAACCGCATGACCCGTTTTCCGACCTGATCCCGGCGCAAGGCATCCGGCTCACACCGGAGCACTATGCGTATCTGAAGATTTCCGAGGGTTGCAACCATCGCTGCACGTTTTGCATCATTCCATCGATGCGCGGCGATCTGGTCAGCCGGCCCATAGGCGATGTGCTGCGCGAGGCCGAGAATCTGGTCAAGGCCGGCGTCAAGGAATTGCTGGTCATCTCGCAGGACACCAGCGCCTACGGCNNGGGTGCGGCTGCACTATGTCTATCCGTACCCGCACGTCGATGAGGTGATCCCGCTGATGGCCGAGGGCAAGCTGTTGCCATACCTCGATGTACCGTTCCAGCATGCCAGCCCGCGCATTCTGAAGCTGATGAAGCGGCCCGCCAACGCCGAGAACACGCTGGCGCGGATCAGGGCGTGGCGCGAGATTTGCCCCGACATCACCATCCGCAGCACGTTCATTGCAGGCTTTCCAGGCGAGACCGAAGCCGAATTCCAGCAATTGCTCTCGTTTCTCGACGAGGCCCAGCTCGACCGCGTCGGTTGTTTTGCCTATTCTGCAGTCGAGGGAGCCACGGCAAACGCGCTGCCCGGCGCGGTGCCCGAAGAGATCAAGGAGGACCGGCGCGCTCGCTTCATGGCCGCGCAGGCCAGGATCAGCAAGGCGCGTCTGCAGCGCAAGATCGGGCGGCGGATGACTGTCCTCATCGACGGGATTGGCGACGATGGGATCGCAATCGGCCGTAGCGCCGCGGATGCCCCGGAAATCGACGGCACCGTCCGGATCGCCAAAGGGGCCGACCTGGTCGTAGGGTCCATGGTTGAAGTCGAGATCACGCGCGCGACCGAACACGATCTGATCGGGCGCCGGCTGCGCTGAAAGGCCTGCGAGCCCGGTGGAATCGCCGGCTGCAAACTACGGACAGGGATGCCTACGGCGGGAGCCGAATGCGGGAGGGCACGTCGATTGCAGCGTTACGACGGCCTCAGATGGTCACGCCACCGCTGACTTCCAGGACTGCGCCCGTGATATAGCTGGCTTCGTCGGAAGCAAGCCACGCGTACGTGTTGGCGATTTCCTCCGGCTTGCCCAGGCGGCCCAGCGGAACCTTGTCTTCCAGCATCTGGATCACCTTTTCGGGGATCGTCGACAAGATCGGTGTTTCGATGAATCCCGGCGCCACGGCATTGACGCGGATGCCCTTTTTGCCGAGTTCGCGCGACCAGGTCTTGGTGTAGCCGATGACGCCAAATTTCGACGCGGCGTAATTCGTCTGCCCGAAGTTACCGTAAATGCCGACGATGGAGGAAGCATTGAGAATGCAGCCCGAACCCTGGGCAAGCATCAGGTCGACGACGGCCTTGGTGCAGTTGAACACGCCCTTGAGATTGACTTCGATGACCTGGTCGAACTGGTCGTCGGTCATTTTCTTCATCTGCGCGTCTTGCGTGATGCCGGCGTTGTTGACCAGAGTATCGATCCGACCGTACTTGGCAACCACGGCATCGACCATTGCCTTGATGGTGTCCTTTTTGGTGACGTCCACCATGAACCCCATGGCTTCCCCACCAGCAGCCTGGATGTCCGCCGCAGTCTGGTTGGCGGCGGGCGAGTTGATATCGCAGCAAATAACTTTCGCGCCTTCTTGTGCGAACTTGAGTGCGGTGGCCTTGCCAATTCCCTGGCCGGCCCCTGTAATGATGGAAACCTTACCTTTTAGGCGCATTCAGCATCCCCGGTGATCCGCATTGGAGCGGCGTCATCGCCGTCCCGGATATTGCGGTGCATTATGTATCATGGCGCGTCAAATACGCGTGATCCGGAATTGGACTCTACGCGAAATTATTGCATTGCACAACGCGTATGGTTACGGATATGGGGCGGGTCGTTGCTTGCGCGCAACGATTTGGTGCGCATGCACTCAAGACAGCCTGCCCTCGGCGCGGGTTAGAATGCCCGTTGCCTTCCGGGTCCAATCGCCTCCAGTTCCACGAAAAAATAGATGTTTCTGGCCCAAATCGAGCACATTGCCGACCGCATCGACGCACTGACGGACTGGGTAGGGCGCGCTACCGCCTGGCTGGTCCTGGTTGTGGTGGTATTTCTGTTTGCGCAGTGGCCGCTGCGCGAAGTGTTCGGCGGCGGGCATATCCTGGCCAATGACTTCGGGCAGATCGCCCATGCCGCCGTTTTCATGTTCGGACTGTCTTATGCGCTGCGCTGGGACCGGCATGTGCGCATGGACGTGTTCTATCGCCGGATGAGCCCCCGCCGGCAGGCGGCAGTCAATCTTTTCGGGACGGTTCTTTTCCTGTTGCCCTGGTGCACCATGATGGTGTGGTTTGGCTGGTCAAATGCGGTGCGTTCGAGCGCCGTGCTGGAGACCTTTCCCGACACCTGGTCACCGGGCTATTTCATGTTCAAGGTACTGGTGATCGTGTGCATGGCGCTATTAGCCCTGCAGGCGCTGGCCCTGCTTGCGCGCAGCGCGATCGGGTTGTGCAGGAATCCCGGCCCCGTGCGCCCGCAATGACCCTGCGCGAAACGGCCCCGCTGGGGCTCTTCATGTTTGCCGCCGTGTTTCTGGTACTGCCATTCGGCTTTCCCGTTGCCTTTACCCTGATCGGCACGGCACTGACCTTCGCCGTCATCGGATACCTGTTTGCCGGATTCGATCTTTTCCTGGTCTCGCTCTTGCCGATTCGGGCCGTGGGCCTGATGGAAAACGATTTGCTGCAGGCGCTCCCGCTGTTTGTCTATCTGGGGGTGATCATGCAACGGACGACACTGGCGCGCGAGTTGCTGGAAGCGATGGCGAGCCTGTTCGGCCGAAGGCCCGGTGGATTGGGCCTTTCCGCGTTGCTGCTGGGTGCGCTGCTTGCCCCTACGACGGGCGCCGTCGGCGCCACTGTCCTCACGCTTGGATTGCTGGTTCTGCCCAATATGCTTCATGCGGGCTACGACCGGCGCTTCGCCTCCGGCATCGTGTGCGGGGCGGGCACGTTGGGCACCGTGCTGCCGCCATCGATCATCCTGATCGTGCTGGCCGATCTGATGCGCGGCGCCACTGCGGAGGGTCAGAGTCTGCGCGGCGTTGCGGTGTCGGGCTCGCTGCTGGTCAAGGACATTTACCTGGGCATGCTGCTGCCTGTCGGCATCCTGCTGCTCGGATATTTGCTGTACGCATTGCTCGTGGCGTGGCGGCGGCCCGCTTGGTGCCCTCCGGCGGAGGCGGCGTCGCGCGTTCCGATGGCGCGGTGGCGCCTGGCGCTGGTGATCCTGGTGCCGCTCGGTTTTCTGCTGCTGTTGGTGGGCTCGATCGTCACCGGTCGCATCTACGCGGTCGAGGCGGCGGCGCTGGGGGCGATCGGCGCTACCATTTATGCGCTGGTCCGCCGCGAACTGACCATGGCGCGCTTTGCGGAAACGGTAAGGATGGTAATGCAGCTCACCGGGATGATGTTCGCACTGTTGCTGGCAGCGTCGGTCTTCACTCTGGTGTTTCGGGGCTTTGGCAGCGACGTGCTGGTGCATCAGCTGCTGGCGCGGACGCCCGGCGGGCTCGGTGGGGCCGTGTTCGCGGTATTCGGCATCGCATTCGTCTTCGGGTTTTTTCTGGATGCGCTGGAGATCGTGCTGCTGGTCGTCCCGATCGCCATGCCGTCATTGCTGGCCATGGGCGCGGATCCCATCTGGCTTTCCGTCCTGCTGGCGATCACCGTGCAGACCAGTTTCCTGATGCCCCCGACGGGATTTGCGCTGTTTTTCCTGCGCAGTGTCGCGCCTCCTGAACTGCAGACGACGGACATCTACCGGGGCGCATTGCCTTTTATCGCCATTCAGTTCGTTGTGCTGGCGCTGCTGGTATCGTTCCCGGTGCTGGCCACTTGGCTGCCCCACCGCTAACCTGAAGTTCCTACCATACG
>PLYG01000001.1 GCA_003153335.1 Betaproteobacteria bacterium
ACACGATTTCATGGGCGAAGAGCGACGACCATTCAAAGGCGTTGGCGCGGTCGGCATCGGTGCCGCCAACAAGCTCGTGCTGGCCGTTCGGACGGCGAATCAATTGGGCGTCGCCGAACTGGCGGACGACCTGGCTGCGGTAGCGTTGCGGGATGATGTTTTTCAGTTTCATACCCCGCCACGTTACGCGACGGGGTAGGACAACGGCTGTCCACGCGGATAATTGTCAGGGAACGGAGAGTTGCAGGTGGGAGTCCTGCCGGATGCGCCAATTCATGCCGCGTTAGCCCAACTATCAGAGGCGCTCCGCTTAGCCGGAACGATTCAGCTTGAAAAGATGAGCACTGTTTGGCGGGCTTGAGGTGATGAAACCAAAACAAGATCCCGGGCCTCAACAGGAGGTGAACCAAACAGTGCGGCTCCAAATTGACACCAAAAACGCTGCGCCGTCCATTCGAATTGGCTTCACGGATCAACGCCTGACCGCCCACGGCGGATTGATTGTGTGGTCGCACTTTCTGCGACAGAAAAAGTTTCGCCAGCAGTTGCGCGATGTGTTGCCGCACGCTCCCACCAGTCCCAACGCTTACGATCCGACGGACGTGGCGCTGGGTTATGTCGGGGGTATTCTGTGTGGCGCGGACAAGCTTTCCCGAGTGGCCTGGCTGCAAAGTGATCCGGCGGTGGCCGAGGTGTTGGGCGTCGAAGCCATTGCCAGCCAGTCCACATTAAGTCGGTTCTTCGGGGTGTTCACCCAGCAGCGTTGTCAGGTCTTGGGCGGGTTGCATTCCCGTGCGGCTTACAGTCTGCCGACGTTGCGTGAAGGCTACACGCTGGATCTGGACTCGTGGGCGCTCTTGCATGAGGACGGTCATCAGGAAGGCGTGGCCGTGGGCTACACCCGGCTGGGGCTCAAGCCCTGTCACCGGCCGTTGATTGCCGGGTTGGCTGAGGCCAAATTGATTGCCAACTATTGGCTCCGTTCAGGCAACACGGCGTGTGTGAACGGCGCGGCGGAGTTCCTGCGCCAGACGGTGCAATCCTTGCCCACCCATCTGCGCGTGGGCCTGGTGCGCGGAGACTCCGGCTTTGGCGACGCCAGCGTGCAGGATACCTGCGCGGGGCTGGGCTTGAAGTTCATTTTTGTGGCCAAGCTGACGCAGAAGGTGCAGTTACTCTGTCGCCATGACGAGGCGACGTGGCAGGCCACCGAGGTGCCGGGACTGGCGGTGCAGGAAGTCGAACTGGAACGTCCGGGGCGGCGTTTGATCGTGATCCGGCAGCGGGTGAAAGAACGTCCGCAAGCCGGTGGCAAGACGCTGTTGGAGTTGGCAGGATACCGGTTCCAAGCGCTGGTCACCAACCTGCCGTCCAAAGTGGACGCGCTGATGGTGTGGCGGCGCTACAACGGTCGGGCGGATTTGGAAAACCGGATCAAGGAACTGGGCGGTCAGTTCGGGATCAAGCGGCTGTGCGTGGAGAACTTCTGGGGCACCGAGGCGCTACATCATCTAGCGATTGCCGCTTACAACCTCTGTGTGCTGCTGCAACGGCGGCTGGGACAGATGGAGAAATGTGAACTAAACACGCTCCGCTGGCGATTGTTTGGGCGGGCGGCAGTGTGGAGCCGAGCCGGCGGCAAACCCACGCTCAAACTGGCTGTGCAAGGTGCCGCCAACCGCAACTGGTGGCGCGAAATGTTAGCCAAACTCACCGCGCTGCCCAACTGCCATGCAGTTGCATCCCTCCAAGCTTGAATACAGAAATCACACCCAAAATATACGCTCAACTGAATCGTTCCGGCTTAGCAGCCAAAAACTGTGCTGGCAACGAAAGTGTCCGTGCTTAATCCGTTTGAGGATTAAACTGCAATAGATTTTTCATTCCTGTCCGTGCGGGCAATCATTTTTACACCTCACCCGCCGAGTTGTCCCCACCTTCGCGCAAAGCCGAATGGCTGAAAATAAATCGTAACGAGGGTTCGATTCCCTTCACCCGCTCCAGCATCGCTGCAATCGTCGCACCGACGATGCGCTCGTGCGGCCCGGCACCTGGGGCAATGGCATGCCGGCCGGCGCGTTCCGCTGTCCAGACGGCGAGTTGATGCTGGTGGTCGGCAACGACGGACAGTTCGCGCGTACCTGCGGCGTGCTCGGGGCGCCGGAGCTTGCGGCCGATCCGAGATTCGTCAAGAGCAGCGACCGCGTCGTGCGCGGCAAGGAGATCATGGCGATCTTCGCCGGCCTTTTCCTGAAGAAATTCGTGGCCCGGGACCGAGCGGCAGGCATCAATCTTTCACCACGTCAGCCTTGCCGCCTCGCGAAAATCCGAGGGCGTGGCGCCGAAGTGACGGCGGAAGGCACGGTTGAAATAGGAGACATCGCCGAATCCGCTTTCGTGGGCGATCTGTGCGATGTTGAGGTGAGCGTACCTCGGGTCGATCAGCATGCGGTGGGCCTTCACCACGCGTTCGGCGAGGACGAAGGAGGAGAATGACGATCCGTCCTCTTCGAAGAGTTTTCGCACGTAGCGCGACGAAATGCCGTGACGCGCCGCGATCAGCTCCGTCGACAGGTCGCTGCGGCCGAGGGTGGCTAGAATATCGGACCATGATCGCACTCAGTCGCGCTGCCTTGGCGCCGCGCAGCCGCGCAATCTCCGCGCGATCGCCGCGCGCGCCGAGAGCAAGCGCCGCCAGGTCGATAATGTGGTCGGACACGACCCGCCCAATGGCCGGGTTGGTCAATTCATCGCCAGCCCGCACGACCTCGAGGTATCTGATCAGGAGGCGCAGCGCCGGGCTGCTGCTCGGGATCGGCCGGCCAAAGGCCTGATCCGGAGCAAGGGCAGCGAGCAGCGGACGCGACAATGCAAGGGTGATGAAGCTGCCGTCGGTCAGCAACGTGCTCGTCGACGGAGCGGACGGCGTGAGTACGCTCGCACTGCCAATACCGCTGATCAATTCCTCACCAAACTGGGTGGACGAGGCAGCACCGCTGAGCAGCACGCTGAGCGCGATGATGTCATTGCCGCGACCGACCAGCGCCGGCGGGACGCGATAGTGTGCCGGTGATCGGGAGCCAGCGGCGATACTGACGCCGGGCAGCAGGTTGAACGTTACTTCGGCGTGGAATGGCCCATCACCAATCGGTTCGATATCGACGTTGGTGATGCCACGCCCGTAAATCTCGCGCCACATCGCCAGCCGGTTTCGTTCCGGAAGGTCGCTGGTCGAGACATGCGCGTGTCGAAGCGGTCCGGTATCCTGCATTTGCCCCCGCGAAAATCCTAGTATTACAGTTGTCGTTTTG
>PLYG01000473.1:0-5928 GCA_003153335.1 Betaproteobacteria bacterium
CGTCGGGGAATTCGCCGGCCTTCATCCGGCGGAACAGATCCAGATTCTCCGCCACGCCGCGGTCGCGGTACGGCGACTCGCGTCCGGGTTCGGTGAACGTGCCGCGATACTCGCGCGTCTGATCGGCAGTCAGCGAATCGACGTAGGCCTTGCCCTTCACGATCAGATGCTCGCCGAATTCGTAGAGCCGGTCGAAGTAGTCCGACGCGTAGTAAAGGTGGTCGTCGCCGTCGCCTTCGTGGTCAGTGCCCCAGCGAAAGCCCAGCCATTTGACCGCGTCCAGGATCGAGTCGACGTACTCCTGCTCCTCCTTGNNAGTTCAGGCAGATGGATTTGGCGTGCCCGAGATGCAGGTAGCCGTTGGGCTCGGGCGGGAAACGCGTGGCGACGCGGCCGCCCCATTTGTTGGTGCGAGCGTCTTCGTCGATGATCTGGCGGAGAAAATTGCTCGGAGCCGCACTGCTATTCCTGGTCGAACTGGAAAATGACATGTGATTATTGTTGGACAAACTTTTGAACGGCGCTTATTGTAACCGCTGGCCGCGATCGCCGACCTGTCGAGCGCAGGCCCGCTATGAAACCGGACGTTCGACGAAACCGCAGCGCGCCAAGGCGCGCCGGTACTGGAGTTCCGCGTAGCCATGGTTGTCCACATTAATTGTGGATAATCATGTGGGTAACTTGTACATTGGACCCTTAAGTCTTGATGGCATTGAGATTTTTGTTATGGCGCCCATTTGTTGTCCGTTGAAAACCCCATACAAAACAATCATCTATTACACCGAACCGCGCGCGCAGCCGATGTTTCAAACCAAACCGATCACGGCGCCGGACGTCAGAACTTTCTCGTTTGTCCATGTCAACCTATCGACAAACCCTTGACAGAAGATTCGCATGCCCAACCAATCATCGCCGCCACCCTTCTTGAGCCCCGTGCTGAGCGTATCGGCGCTGATCGCCGGGGCCCGGCTGCTCATCGAGCGCAACCTGCCCCTGACCTGGGTGAGCGGCGAAATTTCCAATTTCACCCGCGCCGCGTCGGGCCATTGCTATTTTGTCCTCAAGGATGCGCAGGCCCAGGTCCGCTGCGTTTTTTTTCGCAACAAGGCCGCGCAGACAGGCTTCGCGCTGCGCGATGGCCTGCAGGTCGAGGTTCGGGCACAGCCGACTCTGTACGAGGCGCGCGGCGAGTTTCAGTTGAACGTGGACGCGATGCGCCTGGCCGGCGCCGGCGCATTGTACGAACAATTCCTGCGGCTCAAGGCGGCGCTGGAAGCGCGAGGCTGGTTTGCGCCGGCGCGGAAGCGCGCGCTCCCCCGCTTTCCGCGCGCGATCGGCATCGTAACCTCGCCCAAGGCTGCGGCGCTGCGCGACGTAATTACCACGCTGCGCCGGCGGAGTCCGCAGGTGCGTCTGGTGATCTATCCCTGCGCGGTCCAGGGCAAAGGCGCAGCCGAGGAGATCGCGCAGGCGATCCGCACCGCGAATGCCCGGCGCGCGCAGGACGGCATTGAAACCCTGCTCGTATGCCGGGGCGGCGGCTCGATCGAGGACCTGTGGTCGTTCAACGAGGAAGTGGTCGCGCAGGCGATCGTCGACTCGGCATTGCCGGTGGTGAGCGGTGTCGGGCACGAAACCGATTTCACGATCTGTGATTTTGTCGCCGACGCGCGCGCCCCCACGCCCACCGGCGCGGCGCAACTGGCCGCGCCGGCGCGCGACGAACTCGACGCCGGCGTGCGCAACCTGTTCCTGCACCTGCGTTCCGCGTTGTCGCGGCGGCTGGAGCGCGACATGCAACGGGTCGACTACCTGAGCCGCCGGTTGCAACATCCGGCCGCGCGGCTGCGGGTTCAGGGCGAACAAGTCGCGCAACTGGCGCGCCGGCTGCAGCGGAGCTGGACCGTGCTGGCGGCCGGCCGTCAGCTCGCCATCGAGGCGATGAAGGCGCGCTGGCTACGCATCGTGCGCGCGCCGCAGGCTCCACGCCAGGCGCTCAATGATGCACGGCTGCGTCTGGAACAGTCATGGGGCAGTTCGCACACTGCGCGCGAACGCCGGCTGGAGCCCTACGCCGTCGCGCTGCGGCATTTGAATCCCGAAGCCGTGCTCGAGCGCGGCTTTGCGATCGTGACGACCGCGGACAACGCCGTTGTGCAGCGTAGCGACGCGCTCTTCATCGGGGAGTCGCTGCGCATTCGTTTTGCGCGCGGCAGCGCGAGCGCGAGCGTGACGGAAAAGGACTGACTACCGGCGCGGCGCCCCGAACACGTCCGCATTCTCCTTTGGCTCGCCGCACTGCGCCCGATGGCGGAGCGCATGGTCCATCAGCACCAGCGCCAGCATGGCTTCGGCGATCGGCGTCGCCCGGATGCCCACGCACGGGTCATGCCGGCCGGTGGTGACGACCTCGACCTCATTGCCGGCAAGGTCCAGCGAGCGCCTGGGGGTGGCGATCGACGACGTGGGCTTGATCGCGATGCTGACTTCGATGTTCTGGCCCGACGATATCCCGCCGAGAACGCCGCCGGCGTTGTTCGAGAGAAACCCCTGGTGCGAGATTTCGTCGCCGTGCATCGATCCGCGATGCGCGACACTGGCGAAGCCGGCGCCGATCTCCACGCCCTTCACCGCATTGATGCCCATCATTGCGTACGCGATGTCCGCATCGAGCTTGTCGTAGAGCGGCTCGCCCAGCCCGATCGGAACGTTCTCCGCCACCACGCGTATCTTCGCCCCCACCGAGTCGCGGTCTTTGCGAACAGCGTCCAGATACGCCTCCAGCTGCGGGATGATCTCGGCGTTGGGCGCGAAAAACGGATTGGCGTCGACCAACTCCCAATCGACAAACGGAATCGCGATGTCGCCCATCTGGCTCAGGTGCCCGCGCACCCGCGTCCCGTACTGCAGCCGCAGCCATTTCTTGGCGATGCCAGCCGCGGCGACCGCGGGCGCGGTCAGGCGCGCGCTGGAGCGCCCGCCACCGCGAAAGTCGCGCAGCCCGTACTTGTGCCAGTAGGTGAAATCGGCATGGCCGGGGCGGAACTGTTGGGCGATCTTGCCGTAATCCTGGCTGCGCTGATCGGTGTTGCGTATCAGCAGCGCGA
This sequence comes from Betaproteobacteria bacterium, assembly GCA_003153335.1. Taxonomy (GTDB): domain Bacteria; phylum Pseudomonadota; class Gammaproteobacteria; order Burkholderiales; family Casimicrobiaceae; genus PALSA-1005. The sequence goes on from PLYG01000473.1 coordinate 3,108, forward strand.
TCGGCGTGCCGGTGGTCCGGCCTTCGTACACGCCGGAGAGGATTTCGACCCGGTCTTCTTCCATCCTCTGCGTGACATGGCGCGACTTGCCGGGCTTGCGCCGGTCCAGGTCGGGCTGCATGTCGTCAGCGGAAAGTTCCATCCCGGGCGGACAGCCGTCGACCACGCAGCCGATCGCCGGGCCGTGCGATTCGCCAAATGTTGTGACGCAAAACAGGTGGCCGAAGGTGTTGCCGGACATGGCGGGCGCCGGGAAATGGTGACGTCGATTCTAGCACGCGGGTGTATCGACGCCCTCGCGCGCGACTCACAAAGTCACTCACCGCCAATCCCCGCGCAATCCTGCGACCAGGGTCTGCAGATACTCGGGCGTTCCCATTTCCGCCGGCACCATGTCCCCAACCACCAGACCGATCCGCGACAGGAGGCCGCGGCGAAACGGACGCGTCATCGCGGATCCGTCCTTGCGGCTGAAGAATGATCCCCACAATCCCTGCAGCGCGATCGGTACCACTGGCACCGGCGTGCGCGCGAGTATCTTCTGAATTCCATTGCGGAACGGATACAGCTCTCCGGTATCGGTGATGCGGCCTTCCGGGAAAATTCCGACCAGGTCGCCGGCCTCCAGCGCGTGGGCGACCTCCTCGTAGGCCTGTGCGAGCAATTCGGGGTTTTCCTTCGCCGGCGCGATCGGAATGGCGCCCGCGGTGCGGAATACGAACGAAAGCATCGGGACTTTGAAAATCCGGTGATCCATCACAAAGCGGATGGGGCGCGGGCTGACCGCCATGATGATCAGCGCATCGACAAAACTCACGTGATTGCAAACAATCACCGCTGGTCCCTCGTCGGGAATCAAGTCGACACCCGTCTTGGACACACGATAAACGCTGTGCACTAGCAGCCAGCACAGAAACCGCATCAGGAATTCGGGGACCAGCGAATAGAGGTAGAGCGCCACGGCGGCGTTGAGCAGTGCGGTCACCAGAAACAGTTGCGGGATGGTGAAGCCGGAGGAAAGCAGCGCAAAACCGAGGATCGCCGAGGCGATCATGAAAAAGGCGTTCAGGATATTGTTGGCCGCGATAATTCGCGCGCGATGCGTCGGCTCGCAACGGCTCTGGATCAGCGCATACAGCGGCACCGAATAAAAGCCGGCGAACATCGACAGCAGGAACAGGTCGGCCAGGACGCGCCAGTGCGCATGGTCGGCGAAGAAGACGCCAACACCGGCGATCCCGGTCGGGCGCAATCCCCTGCTCGCAAAGTAGACGTCGGCCGCGAATACGGTCATGCCGATCGAACCAAAGGGCACCAGCCCGATTTCGACCTTGTGCCCCGACAAGCGCTCACACAACAGCGAGCCGACGCCCACGCCTAGCGAAAAGACAGCCAGCAGCATGGTCACAACCTGGGTATCGCCGCCCAGCACCTCTTTGGCAAAGTTGAAAAACGACGTCAGAAACGTCGCGCCGAAAAACCACAGCCAGGAAATGCCCAGCAGCGACAGGAACACCGTCCGATTCGTCTTCGCGAGTTTCAGGTTTTTCCAGGTTTCCGACACCGGATTCCAGTTGATGACCAAGCCCGCGTCCGAGGATGGTGCGGACGGAATGAAACCGGCGACGATACGCCCGATGAGGGCGATGGCCAGCGTGGCGCCAGCGACCCAGGCCGGTCCGGCCTCGGGAATGCCGGCAAGCTGACCGCCCACGATGGTACCGATCAGGATGGCAACAAAGGTCCCCATTTCGACCATGCCATTGCCGCCGGTCAGCTCTTCCGGCTGCAGGTGCTGCGGCAGGTACGCATACTTGACCGGGCCGAACAGCGTCGAGTGCAGGCCCATCAGAAAGGTCGCCGCCAGCAGGATCGCGGCGCTGTAACCCAGAAATCCGAATGCGCCCAGCGCCATGATCGCGATCTCGAGGTTCTTGACCAGGCGCATCATGGTCGCCTTGTCGTATTTGTCGGCGAGCTGGCCCGACGTCGCCGAAAAAAGGACAAATGGCAAAATGAACACGGCGCTGATCACGAACGCCGCGGTGCCGGCATCGAGCCCGCTGAAGCGCGAGGCCTGATAGGTGATCAGGCTGGTGAACGCTACCTTGAACACATTGTCGTTGCCGGCGCCGCAAAACTGCGTCCAGAAAAATGGCGCGAAACGGCGCTGGCCGAGCAGGGCAAACTGTCCGCTGGGCGCGGGGTTGATCCGGGTCCGTTCAAGGTGCGTCACGTTGTGTTCCTCCGAACAGTCTCGGCCTGCTTGCCTGCGCGCGTCCCAGCGGAAGTTGCATCGGTTGATACATTGCCTGGTCCGTGCCGACCCGATACGCAAAGGGCAGGAACCCGAGCCGCGAATACCAGCGCTGCTGACGCAACGCACCCGAAATCAGCGCCAAATCAAAGTCCCGTTGCAGCAACTCGCCACTCCACCGTCTCCTTTGGCAACGGCGGCCGCAGCCGACCATCCTCGCTACGCTTTTCAACAGTCTGCTAAAGCGCCGGTCGCTTTCCGCTACAATCGCCGCTGGTCACGCAACCGGCCTGCCGACGGCCCGCAACCGAAAATGCAGCAATACCTGGCAATGATGCGCCACGTGCTCGAGTACGGCGCCCGGAAGGACGACCGGACCGGCACCGGGACGTTATCGGTCTTTGGCCACCAGATGCGCTTCGACCTGGGCCAGGGCTTTCCTGTCGTGACGACCAAGAAACTGCATCTCAAGTCCATATTTCACGAACTGCTCTGGTTCCTGCAGGGCGACACGAATATCCGGTACTTGCGCGAAAACGGCGTGACGATCTGGGATGAATGGGC
>PLYG01000473.1:5947-12392 GCA_003153335.1 Betaproteobacteria bacterium
CTGGGCGTGCCGTTCAACATCGCGTCGTATGCGTTGCTCACGCATCTGGTCGCGCAGCAATGCGATCTTGGTCCGGGCGAGTTCATCTGGACCGGTGGCGACTGTCACCTTTACACCAACCATCTTGACCAGGTTCGCACGCAACTGGCGCGCGAACCGTATCCGCTCCCGAAGCTGGTGATCAGGCGCCGGCCCGACACCTTGTTCGACTATTGTTACGAAGATTTCGAGATTGCCGGCTATCAGAGCCACCCGGGTATCAGGGCACCGATCGCCGTATGAGATGGTGCACTCCGTCACAAACCGACCGCCTGATCCACCGCATCTTGCACGCCCTGGAATTGATGCATGTCGTTGTATCGGGCCCAGAGCGCGAAAGCCACCGGCATATCAGGCAGGCCTGTTTGTGGCGCAGTACACCCAAAAAAAATGCCCGCTGGGAGGAGATCGCGGGCGAAGGGGGATTCGGTACAGCGCGGCCGCGGATAACGGCAGCAAGCGGGAATTGGCGACGGCAGGCGGCTGGTCGATCTCCGGTTAGTAGACCAGGCGCGCAGCCGACACACGCTCGGCGAGTTCGGCAAAGGCGATGTCTTCGGCCGTGTCGGTCTGCTCTTCGGCAACCTCGTCGCCAGAGCAATTCAGCGACAGGTCGGTCGCGCCGCATTCAGTTGCCAGATCTTTGAAGTAGAGTTCCATGATGCTTATACGCAGTTCGTTGCAGGTTGGATTGCACAAGATATAGCAAGCCCCGTGCCAGAAACTTAATTTCCTTTTATTTTCAGCCTATTGGGATTTCCAGATTGGTATTGGAGCTGCCCCGTCTGCGAGTTTGTCGCAGAAATCGGGCAAAACTGTCGGGAATGAACGACAGCAATCGGAATGGTCACCCTAACCTATTGTTTCAGTGAATTAATTTGCGTCGTCGGAAAACGACACACTGCCGCACTGCGGAGGTTAGAGCTTTCCGCCCTTAAACATCGCCGGTTCCAGATGATGGCGCTGCAGTAGCTTATAGAACTCCGTGCGGTTACGTTTCGCCAGCGTTGCAGCCTGGGTGACGTTGCCGCCGGTGATCTTGAGCAGCCGGATCAGGTAGTCGCGCTCGAAATGCCGCTTCGCTTCTTCCAGCGGAGCCAGCGCGCCGGCATCCTGCTTGAGCGCCGCCTGGACCAATGTCGCCGGAATCACGGTTGTCGTCGATAACGCCAGCGTCTGTTCCAGCAGGTTGAGCAGTTGGCGGACGTTGCCTGGCCAAGGCGCGGCCACCAGCAGCGCCATGGCTTCGGGCGCCAGCGTGGGGACCGGCTTCCTGTAGCGCTCGGCCAGCTTGCGCAAAAAGTGGGTCGCCAGGAGCGGAATGTCCTCCCGCCGCTCCGCCAGCGGCGGCAGCCGCAGGGAAACGACATTCAGCCGATAATAGAGATCTTCCCGGAACTGGCCATTCGCCTTTTGTTCCTCGAGATTGCGGTGCGTCGCGGAAATGATGCGTACACTCACCGGCACCGTTTGTGTCGAACCGACGGGCCGGACCGCGGACTCCTGCAGTACCCGCAGCAGCTTGACCTGCAGCGATATCGGCATGTCGCCGATTTCGTCCAGGAANNGAACAGCTCGGATTCGAGCAGCGGCTCGGGAATTGCCCCGCAATTCACGCCTATGAAGGGCTTATTGGCCCGGGGACTGGCGCGATGAATCGCCTGCGCGAGCACTTCCTTCCCGGTCCCCGATTCGCCGAACAGCAGCACGCTGGCGTCCGATTCGGCCACCAGTCGGGCGCGCCGGAGCAAGTCTTCCATTTTCGGGCTGCGGGTGACGATGCCCGCCCGCCAATTGTCGACCGACCCGACCTGCACCGACGATACCGGTCCCGACAGCTTGGCGGCTTCGGCGACCTTTTGCAGCAACACCTGACTGTCGAATGGTTTGGTCAGGAAACCGAAGACGCCGCGTTCGGTCGCGTTCACCGCGTCCGGGATGGTTCCGTTGGCCGTCAGAATGATGACCGGCAACGTGGGGTGCGAGCGATGGATGGACTCGAACAGCGCCATGCCGTCGATGCCTGGCATCTTGAGGTCGGTGACCACGACGTCCGGTCGCGTGACGGCGAGCGTGGAAAGAGCATTCTCGCCCGATTCCGCCGTATGCACGGTGTAGCCTGCGGACGACAATCTGAGGCTGATCAGCTTCAGCAAATCGGGGTCGTCGTCGACCAGCAGTATGTCTGCAGAAGGATTTGTCATCAGTTACGGCGCAGTGTTCGGCTTCCGTTCCCTACCAAGCAAGCTTCGCTCCAGCGCCTTCAACGCGTCGAGCTTTTGCTGCAGATCCTCGGCTNNCACCGCGCGCTGGCGTTCGCCCAGTTGAGCGATCAGCACGGCAGCCACCATGCGCGTCGGGCCGCCGCCTTGCTTGACGATGGGTTCGAGGGTGGCCAGCGCGCGGGCATCATCGCCGCCCCCCGCCGCAGGCAGGCTTTGCAGCATGCCCAGCCGCAGGCGGATGGCGTCGGATTTCTGCCGAGTGAGTGCCTGCGTCGCGGCAGCCAGCTCGCGTTTTTGCTCGTCGGCGCTTGCCAGCACCAGCTTCTGCAGATCCACCAGCAGAGCGAGCGCCTCCTCGGCTTCCTCGTTGACTTTTGGCGGTTCCAGCACCGGGGGGGCGACCGGCATCGGAGGCTCCGGCTTTACGGGCTGCACAATGATGATCGGTGGCGGCGGCACCGGCCTGGCAACGGGCGGCTCGGCGGGCGGCTGGACTGTCGTGCATGCAGTCAGCACCAGAGCTCCTGCGCAAGCGAGGACGATTGCCAGCCGCGCGCTGCGCGCTTGGCCGCAGGTCCGCCTTGATTCCGGGTACTCCACCGTCTTCTCCTCCATCAAAGTTGAGATTCCACATTCAATCCGGCGCCGTCCGGCGCTCGCGCAGCCTGACTGCGGGCTCGCGCCCGAGGCGGAACGCAAGCATGCCTGCGCAGGCGCGCGAGGTGTTCTTCATCCGCCACGGCGTGATGCCGGAACGCGATTCGGAGTTTGGTCTCATCAGGCCTCCGCCGGCTGCATCGGCAGTCGCACGTGAAAGCATGCGCCCGGGCGTCCCGTCTCCGCCGCGGCGGCAACCCCGATATGACCGCCATGGGAGAGCACGTATTCGCGCGTAATGGCCAGCCCCAGCCCGGTACCCTTGATCGGTCCGTCGGGGGGAATCTGGCCCTGATAAAACGACTCAAAAATCCGATCCTGCTCGTCAGCCAACACGCCCGGCCCTTGGTCGATGACCAGCAACTCCGCAGCGCCATTATGCGCCCGCAGCCGGATCAGCACCTCACCGCCCTTGGGCGAATACTTGATGGCATTCGAGAGCAGGTTGTCGACAATCACCCGCAGCTTCTCCGAATCGCCCGAGACGGTGACCGATTCGAACTCGGCCTTGATAGTCACGGCGCGCGCGTACGCGGCCAGCTTTTGTTCGTTGATCACCCGCCGTATGACATCCACCATCGACACCGGTCCCAGGGTATGCGGGTTGTCGGCGCGGGTCTGCTGATATTTCAGCAAATCCTCGATCAGCTTTTGCAGGTACAGCGTGTTTTCACGAATGATCCGGACAATTTCCTGCTGTTCGGTCGAGAGTTCCCCGCCCACACGGTCACGCAACAACTCGGCGCCCTCGCGCACCGCGGTGAGAGGGGTCTTCAGTTCATGTGACACGTGGCGCATGAATTTATTCTGCTGGGCCTCGAGATCGTGCAGGCGCTTGCGCAGCCATTCGAGGCGCTGGCCCAGATACTGCATGTCGCGCGGGCCGTTGACCACGATCGGATGGTCGAAGTCGGCCCGGCCGATCTGCCGGATCGCATCGTCGATCTGGCGGATAGGTCGTGCTACCAGGTATATGAAGATCAGCGCCAGCGCCAGCGCGATGCCGCAGGTGGCGGCCGCAAGCAGCGTCCAGTTTTCGCGGCCTTCGCGCGCAGTTTGCCGCAAACCATCGATCGCCAGTTCGGTGACGCGGATGCTGGTGTTCAGTACCGCCTGCGTTTCCTCCGCCAGCGCGGCATAGCCCTCGGCCAGCTCGGTCGTGATTTCGGGCGAACGGCCGGGCGTGGCGAGTTTGGTGTAAAGCTTGGATTCGCGGACGATGAGCTTGTTGATATCGCTGACCGTCGTCTCGTCCTGGGCCGCGGCGGCAAGAGCCCGTGTCGTCTGGAAAAACTCCTGGCGCACGCGCGCGTAATCGTCCAGCAGACCCGGATCATCCAGAATCAGATACTGCCGCACGACGCGCTCGAGCAGCGCGGTCTGTTCCCGCACTTGCCGGCTCGCCTGGCCGACCTGCGAAGCCTGCACGACCGCCTGTTCGCTTTGCTTGGCCAGCAGGTCGAGGTTCATCGCAAGCTCGACCAGCGCATAGACCAGCGGCGCGCAGACGAGCACGAAGCCGAGCACAATGAACTTGGGAAAGGAGCGGGGATAGTACACGGACGGGAGGGGGCGGCGGATATAATGTCGTCCGCCAATGCTTGTTGACAAACGATGGACGATACACTACTTGCCGAAAGTTCGCCGAGACCGCCCAATGAGGAGCGCGAGCCGGCGTCGCGCCTGGCCTTGATCGCGGCGGTTGCCAGGAACGGCGTGATCGGCGCCAACAATCGCATGCCGTGGCATCTTCCCGCCGAGCTCAGACATTTCCGCACGCTGACCGTGGGCCATCGCATCATTATGGGACGCAAGACCTGGGAGTCGCTGGGTCGCCCCCTGCCAGGCCGGGACAACGTGATCGTCAGCCGCAACGCCGCGCTGGTCGTGCCGGGCTGCAAGGTGGTGGCGTCGCTGGCCGCAGCGTTGCGCGATTGCCGGCTGCCGGACCCCATGTTCTGCATCGGCGGCGCGGAGCTGTACAGGACGGCGCTGCCGCTGGCGGACGAAATCCATCTGACCGAAATCGGCGCCGACTTCTCCGGAGACACGGTGATGCCGCCCATCTCACCCGCGGAATGGCGCGAAACGGCGCGCGAACCGGTGACGGACCCAGCCACCGGAACTCATTATGCGTTCGTCCATTACGTCCGGATCAAGGCGCCCGTTACCCTTGTCTGCGCGCGCATCGCCCCCAGCTAGCCCCCACGATTAGGAGAACAAGACATGTCCGGCGAACACTTTCATGTGCATGGCCCACACGATCACGAAGTCGAGCAGGCTGCCGAAGCCGAAGCGTCCGGCCACAACGGGCATGGCGAGGGCCATGGCGAGCTGGCGCAGCGGGTTGCGCTGATGACTGCGATGCTGGCGTTTTGCGGCGCCATCTCAAGCTGGCAAGGCAGCACCAGCCTCAGCGAAGCAATGCTGCTCAAGAACGATTCGATTCTGCTCAAGAACCAGTCGGTGCTCAGGAAGACCGAGGCCTCGAACCAGTGGAACTATTATCAGGCCAAGAGCAGCAAGCAGAATCTCGCGGAGCTGGCGCTGGCGCTGGCACCACGGGAAAAGCAGGAGTTTTACACCAAGGAAGTCGAGCGCTATAAGACGGAGAAGGAAGCGATCAAGAAAGACGCCGAGGCGCTGGAACTGGAGGTGAAGAAATACGACGCCGAGTCCGATGAAGCGAACAGGAAAAGCGCCGAAAAAATCCATCCCCACCACCGCTGGGAACTGGCGATGACGTTTTTCCAGATCGCCATTGCGCTGGCCTCGATTACCATCCTGACGCGCATGCGCTGGCTGTTTGTTACCTCGGGTCTGACGGGGGTCGCGGGACTGGGACTGGCCGCCGCCGCTTGGCTGCATATCTGAGCGGAACGGCCCCCCGGCGAACGTGCAGCGGGAACTGCATTAGTCGTCCAAACGCAAGAAAACGCTAGTCTTTATACTTGAATCGATCCAGCCGGTCGTTTTCGCTGTTCTCCCATGCCGACTCGAGGGCGCTGCGCGAGGGCTTGGTCGATTCGTGATAGTTGGAGAGCGCGAAGAGTTCCATCATCACGTCGGCGGGAAACCCTTCACGATCGCCGCGATCATCGAAGAGAATTTCGGTGAAATAGCGGGACATGCCGGCCGTGCCCCAGAGGTCCGAAATCCTTTGGANNGATGCGCGGATATTTCACCTCAGTCTGGTGCGGATAGAGATCGCTACCCTCGCCAAGCATACGAGAAAGCTTTTCTATCATTGCCGTTTTTCCTGATACTGTGCCGGCCACGTCCCCAACAGCCGAATCATTGCAAAGAATCGCACCGCAACCAGCATTCGTCAAGCCCGCAGGCGTCCGCGCCGCGGGCGCTGCTACTGGCGGACGCAATCCATGTAGTAGTGCGTCCGATTGTCGGTGCGCTCCTCGACCAGGCCGTGGATGTCGGTCTCGAAACCGGGAAATCCCTCGTTGAAGGCCCGCGCGAACTGGAGATACTGGACGATCGTCTTGTTGAAGCGCTCGCCGGGGATCAGC
>PLYG01000165.1 GCA_003153335.1 Betaproteobacteria bacterium
GCAGGCTGGCCGACCACGCTCTATGAAAGCCCTATGACTTGAAAAGTGTCAGAAATAGGCTTATACTTCTGACAGTCAGGAGACATCGCCATGCAGACCCTTGCCAAACAGGTCCTCGCGCACGCTTCCGGATTGCCGGAAGGCACGCCTTTGGCCGCCAAAGAACTTTTACACTTGGGCAGCCGCGCAGCCGTAGATCAAGTGCTGTCCCGCCTCGTGCGACGCAGTGCGCTGCTGCGCGCTGGCCGCGGCATCTATGTCCTACCCGTCGAAAGCCGCTTTGGCACTCGTGCGCCTTCGGCCGTCAAGATGGTCGAGGGCTTGGCGAACCAGCGTGGGGAAACCATCGTGGCGCACGGCGCCGCCGCCGCTAACGCGCTGGGGCTGACTACGCAAGTGCCGATGCGAGCGGTCTATCTCACGTCCGGTCCCAATCGCCGCTTGAAATTGGGCGCGCAGATAGTCGAGTTCCGGCATGCGCCGATTTGGCAACTGATCTTCCCTGGGCGGGCCGCGGGCGAAGTAGTGCGGGCACTGGCTTGGCTGGGCCCAAAAAAAGCCGGTGAAGCGATCTCCAAGCTGCGCGCCAAGCTGTCGCCGTCCGAGCTGAAAGAAGTCGCGTCGGCACGGGCGCGCCTGCCGACATGGCTGGCGCAAGAGGTCAGCGCCCTCGTGCCACATGGCTGATTTCTTCCAGCTCTCCACCGCAGAACGCCTGGACGTGCTCGACGCGGCAGCCAACATATCCGGTCTTCTGCCCCACCTCCTGGAAAAAGACATCTGGGTAGTCTGGTCGCTACGGCACCTCTTTGCCGGCCCATTCGCAGAGAATTTGGTATTCAAGGGCGGCACGTCGTTGTCAAAAGCCTACGGCGTGATCCGCCGCTTCTCCGAAGATGTGGACCTGACCTACGACATCCGCGCCATTGCCGNNTGCCACGATCATCGCGGCGCCGCCGGCGGTCCAAAATCGGGAAGAAGCGCGCGATCCCGCGATGAATCAGACCAAGAAGGGCAACCAGTGGACGGCCTATCGAGATTTAATAGGCCGTTCTCGTGGTCGGATCGGACTAGAAACCCCGGGTCGGGATTTGAGAGCCTCGCACTTTTTTATTTTAGTTATTTTGAGACACTATACATAAGTAATGAGTCAATTTGGGTCATTTGGCTGGGGCATGGCGCCATCATAAGTAGGTTTGTGACCCAAACTACAGTTATTAGCTGATTCGAGACGTTTATGCTATCTTGTTAGCTAAATTGGGACATGCGAGGTACTGATTCTGGCTCAGAAAGCACAATTGAGACAGTTCGAGGACGTGGTACGTGCCAGCGACCGCGCGCAGGCCCGCGCCCTCAATCGGGCTGTAATACGCGGTGAGCTGAAGCGCATAGCCCCAAGTCTTTACGTTGCGGCGGGTACCCCTACTGAAGTGGAAGAACGAATCCGACGCAACTGGCAACGCGTTGCCGCCGCGCTAATTCCCGAGGCCGTTGTCTCGCACCTAAGTGCATTCAGCGGTGGGGTCACCGATGCACACCTGCTGACGCTTTCTCACCCCACCCGATTTAACCGCACCATTGCACTGCCAGGATTAAAGCTGGTGGTACTCCGAGGGCCGAGTGCCCTGCCCGGGGATCTAAAGCTTGGCGAGCTGCCGCTGTATTGGTCGAGCAGGCAGCGATTGGTGCTCGAGAACTTGTCCCGCACTGCCACGCGCGAACCGCGTACGGCCGGCCGTGAGCGGGTAGAGGAGTTACTAGTGAATGTGCTGGCAGCCTCCGGAGAAGCGGTGCTGAACCGGCTGCGCGATGACGCACGTGCCCTCGCGCCGGCTCATGGCAAGGAAGGTACGTTCGCCATATTGGACCGCATGATCGCGGCACTGTTGGGCACTCACTCGAAGGGCGAGTTGCGCACCAAGGCGGGCCAACTCGTTGCGCAAGGGACGCCTGCCGACCGAGAGCGTCTGCTGCGCTTCGAACTGCTCGCCGGCGAACTGCGTGGCGCGGTATTGCCTCATCTGAACGACAGCGCGGACAGCGGGCTCGCCAGACGGAACTTCGCATTTTTCGAGAGCTACTTTTCCAACTTCGTCGAAGGGACTCGGTTCTCCATCGAGGAAGCCGAGGGTATCGTTCTGCAGAACCGCATTGTGGAGGCGCGCCCCAAGGATTCGCACGACATTCTTGGTGTGTTTAACCTTGTCCTGAATTCGCCGACACGGGACACCATTCCAGCTCCAGGTGCCGCCTTCATCGAAGGATTGCAGCAACGTCACGCCCGGATGATGGAAAGGCGACCGGAAGCCCGCCCTGGAGAGTTCAAGCTCCAACCGAACTTCGCCGGTACCACCGAATTCGTGGCGCCGGCAATGGTCCGCGGCACGCTCATCGAGGGCTCGACGCTCGCGTTGTCGGTTCCCGAAGGGCTCGCACGCGCCATCTATTACGCATTCCTCGTCGCGGAAATACACCCCTTTGCTGATGGCAATGGTCGCCTGTCCCGCTTGCTACTGAATGCCGAACTCTCGCGGCTGGGCGTTTGTCGTGTCATCATTCCAACGCTCTTTCATCCGCAGTATGTGGATTGCCTGCGGGCACTGACGCGCAGCAACCGTGCTGTGCCGTTTATCAGCGCCGTCGACAAGATGGCTCGCTGGACAGCGACCTTTGATTATGCTGACTACAATGCTTTGCTTGCACAACTTCGAAAAGCAAACGCGTTTGAAGAGTCGCCCACGCAATACAAGCTTGCCGACGCCGGCGGCATCAAAGTAACGTAGGTAAATCGGAGGCTACTCATTCCGTTGTGATCATTCGTGATCTGAACTGCTTAAATTCGCGTGATGATTCACTTCCTGAGGCCGGCAGGCCTCTGCCGGCCTTTTTGAATTGCGGGGCGGCGCGCCTCGATGCTATACTTGTATAGCGATCCGTTCCAAGAGGAAAATTGCCATGCTTGCCATCCGCCTGCCCGATACGATTGAAGAACGTCTAAATGCATTGGCTAGCGAAACGGGGCGAACCAAAACAGCGTTGGCGCGAGAAGCTATCGTCGAATATATCGATGACCTGGAAGATTATTACCTCGCCGAGGCACGCGCCCGGCTGAATCGCAAAACCATTCCCCTGGCTGAGGTGGAGCGCAAGCTTGGCCTTTGAGATCGAATTCGATCCCGAAGCCGTAAAAGACCTGAAAAAACTGGATCGTTCCATTCAGCAGCGGCTGATAGGGTTTCTGAAGCAGCGTGTCGCCACACTGGATAATCCCCGCGCTATTGGGGAGGCGCTCGCCGGAACGAAGTTGGGTGGCTACTGGAAATACCGCGTCGGCGATTGGCGGATCATCTGCGACATTCAGGATCGCCGCATCGTAGTCCGTGTCCTGCGCATCGGCAATCGGCGGGAGGTTTATCGATAGTCGGTGCGCGGCCCCGGCCGCGTTGCGGTTTCCGAAATCGCACCGCTGATTTCGAGAAGCCAACGATTGGCACGCCGACCCGCAATGGCCCGCAGCGGCCCCTCGCGCGAGCCTGCGGCGAATAGAGGTCATATTCGCCGCACCTAATTGCATTGGCCAGCAAAGAAGTTTTGATCAGTGTCCCCACTGCTCCACCATCATCCCAAGGCCGGCAATTCCCTGCCGGCCTTGTCATTTGCGGGGTGACGCGGGTTCGTGCCGGTCCGTGTGGCTGGCGCCAGTGGCCCCGCAGTTGTAGAATTGTGCCCTTCAAGGGGGTTCGCGAGCGGCGGTTGCGGTTGGCTCGCGTTTGGGGTTCATCGTTCAGCGGAAAGGAACCGATGTTAGGCCGTCTCGTTCTTGCATATTTTCTCTGGGCGGCGCTCGCTGCCAACGCTGCGGCGCCGGAGAGCGAAATCGTCTTCGCCGTCACGGAGGGCGTGACGTACCAGGCGACGCCAAAGGAAATTCGCGACAAGTTCACGCCGTTCGCCGATGCCCTGGCCAGAGCGACCGGCCGCCGCTTCAAGACCGTGCTCGTCCCCGCCTACAACGACCTGCGCGCCGGACTCGCGAAGCAGCAGTACGACATCGCCTTCGTGCATCCGGCGCATGTGTCGATGGCCGAGATCAAGGCCGGGCGCTACAAGGCGGTTGCGTGGACCGCGGGCTATACCGAGTACACGGCATCGCTGATAATCCCCGGCGACAGCCCGCTCAAGGCCATGGCGGACTTGAAGGGCCACACGCTCGTGACGCCCGACCCCGATTCCATTACCGCGATGATGGTCCGCGCGATGTTCCGCGCGGAAAAGCTGACCGCGACAGCGGAGCGCGAGCCCACGCCGGCGACGGTACGGGTCATCACGACCCGCTACCAGGATTCGGCACCCTTCTATCTCGAGAAGGGCTTTGCACAGGTCGCCGCCACCGCGGCGAATTCCGTGGTCAAGGCGTGGACGGACAAGGGCGGCAAGGTGCTGGTGCGCTCGCGCTCGCTCCCGATCAAGCAGGTGATTGTGTCCACGAAGCTGACTGCCGACGAACAGCAACGGATCCGCGAGGCGCTGCTCAATCTCCACAACTCGAAGCCCGGCCGCGACGCGCTCGAAGCGATGGGCTACAAGGGCTTCGTGGCGCCCAACCCGGAATTAGAGAATTCGACGATCGCCTGGCTCGGCCTCTAGCAGGCCCCGGCGCACCACGAAGGGTTCTGCGTCAGTCTGGTAGCAGCGCAGCAACCGGCGCGGCAATCAAGTTCCTGAAGTTGCCTTGATTCGTGCGCGATCGAGCGGAATGTCACGCATGCGCACGCCCACGGCGTCGGCCACGGCGTTGGCGAGCGCCGCAGCGGTAGGCCCCTGCGCCGCCTCGCCGGTACCAAGGAACGGCTGACCAGGGCGATCGATCACCTGCACCTCGACGCTCTTGGGCAGATGCGGAAAGCGCAGGATTGGATAGCGACCCCAGTCGCGGCTGGTAATGTGCGTGCCGTCCCAGGTCACAGCCTCGTAGAGTGTCCAGCTGATCGATTGCAGGATGCCGCCTTCCGTCTGATTGCGAATGCCATCCGGGTTCACCGCCGCGCCGCTATCCACGACCGCGACGACGCGGCCGATCCGCACATCACCGCTTTCTCGATCGACCTCGACGTCCATCGCAACGGCCATATAGGCTGCGTAATTTTTGTAGCGCGCGAAGGCGAAGCCGCGGCCGCGATTGCGGAGGCGTTGGAATCCCGTCCAACCGAAACGTTCGGCGGCCATCCGGATGACGTCGCGGGCGCGGGGGTCCTCAATATGGCGTAATCGGAACTCGACCGGATCGACCTTTGCCGCGCTCGCCAGTTCGTCCACGAAGCTCTCGATGGCGAAGACGTTGGTGTAGGCGCCGAGCGCGCGCAATGCTGAAACGCGAAGGGGCATCTCGGGAATGAAATGGTGGGTGACGCGCGCGTTGGGAAAGGTATAGAAGGGAATGGCGTTGCGATCGCCGCCCCCATCGGGCAGCGCCAGCGGCTGGGGCGGAGGCGGCGTAAACGGCGACTCGAGCAACCACGCTGGCGCGAGGTTGCCTGCTTTTCCGGGGCGCGTCGAGTGCGTGTTGCTCCAGACGTCGTATTGCCAACTTGCGATCCGGCCGTCGCCGGCGAGTGTGGCGCGCGCCTTCGCCACCATCGCCGGGCCGAAAGGCTCCCATGCGTGCTCTTCCTGGCGCATCCACTGCACGCGCACGGGCCGGTCGGGAAACCCGACCGCGATCAGTGCGGCATCGGCGCCGGCATCGTCGGCGCCGTTATGCCCGTAGCAGCCGGATCCCGCCATGTGAATGCAGTGCACCTTGTCGAGCGGCATTTTCACCATTTCAGCGATTGCCGCGCGCAATGGAAAGACGCCCTGGCTATGCGTCCACACGGTGAGCGTGCCATCGTGGAGGAGTCCGACCGCGCACGAAGGGCCGATAGCGCCATGAATCTGGTAGGCGCGGCGAAAGGTGGCTTCGAACGCGCCGGGTGCCGTAACGGCAGGATTGTTGTCGCCATGAATCACCGTGTCCTGCGAGGGCAACCGCAGCAGATGATCGTAGATGTCGCGCGGTGGCGGGAGCGTCGCGGGGGTATCCCAGATCGCGGCGTCGCCGAGGGCGCGCGCCGCCTGGACGGCCTGGTACTCACGTTCGGCGACGACGGCGACGTAGCGGCCGTCGCGCACGATCTTGAGCACCCCCGGCAGCTTCGCGGCAGCGGCGGTGTCGAGTGACTGCAGCCGCGCGTCGTAGCCCGGCGGACGCACGACGCGTGCGTGCACCATGCCGGGCAGGCGCAGGTCGTGCACGTAGCTCACCCCGCCGGTCACCTTGCGGGGTATGTCGACGCGCGCGATCGGTTTTCCCATTATGCTGTAGGTGCTGGGGTCTTTGACCTTCGACTGGCCTTGCGCATTCACATGGAGCGTTTGGTCGGCAACGAGCACCCCATACCCGAGGCGTCGTCCGTCATCCGCCAGCACCGCGCCGTCCTGGGCCGTCAGCCGGTCGGCAGGCAGGTCGAAGCGCTTCGCCGCTTCGCCCACAAGGATTTCGCGGACCTGGGCTGCGGCATTGAGTATCGCCGTGCCGCTGTCTTTCATCGAGTTACTGCCCGCCGTGTAGCCTTCGTCTGGTGTGCGCGCGGTATCGGCGGTGACCATCGTGATGCGTTCCATGCGCACCGCGAGCTGCTCGGCGGCAATCTGCTGCAAGGCAGTCATGACGCCCTGACCCAGCTCTGCCTTGCCGGTGAATACGGTGACGCTGCCGTCGGCGGCGATGCGAATCCACGAATCCAGCCGCGGCGTTTTTTTGAGACTCCCCGGCAACCCCGGCGCCGCCTTCCCGGCTTCCTGCGCCACCGCCCTTTCTGGCCGGAGCGCGAAACTCAGGATCAACGCGCCACCCGTGGCGAGAAACTCGCGCCGCGAGAGCGAGATACCCATGCCGGCGCTCACGATTTCGTCCCCGCCGTCTTCATGAGATTTGCCGCCCGTCCGACGGCGCGGAGGATACGCATGTGCGTACCGCAGCGGCAAAGCGCCGGGCTCATGTTCTTGCGGATCTCGGCATCGGTCGCATCCGGCTTGCGCTCCAGCAGCGCCTGCGCGCGCATCATCATCCCCGGAATGCAATAGCCGCACTGCGCCGCCTGTTCCTCGATGAAGGCGCGCTGCATGGGCCCGGGATTGGCTATCGTCCCCAGGCCTTCGACCGTGCGGATCTTGCGGTTTACGAGCGCTGAAATGGGCGTGATGCAGGAGAAGACTGCATCCGCGTCGACCATGACGGTGCAGGCGCCGCNNTTGCCCAAGGCCGCAGCCAAACTTCGCTCCGTTCAGAGCAAGTTGATCGCGCAGGACGTAGAGCAGCGGCGTATTCGGGTCGGCGTCGATCCGATGCACGTGGCCGTTGACGTTGAGATCGATCATTCCTGCTCCTTTGCGGCCGCGCGCACCTCACCGGCCACGTCGTTCCACGGCGGAAGCTCCGCGAGGGTCCGCAAGTAAACGACAAGATCGGTGAGCTGATCGTCGGTGAGCGCCCCGGCGAAGTTCGGCATCCAGGGGGCGTGCTCATGCTCCTTCGGGACGATGCCGTCGCGGATGATGTGAATGAGGTTGCCGGGCGTAGGCAGAGCGGGGGCGATGGCCAGCGACAGCGGCAGAGCGCCGCCTTCGGCCGCACGCCCCCGATCATGGCAATCGGCGCAGGCGCCCGCGTAAATGACGGCACCACGGTCCGTGGAGGCCGCCCGCCCACGGGGCGGTGCAGCCAGCGCTTTCGTCGCCTGCGCCTTTCGCTGCTCAGCC
The DNA here is from genome assembly GCA_003153335.1 of Betaproteobacteria bacterium. GTDB lineage: Bacteria > Pseudomonadota > Gammaproteobacteria > Burkholderiales > Casimicrobiaceae > PALSA-1005. The sequence continues at coordinate 7,801 of PLYG01000165.1, forward strand.
GGGCGCGTATCGAGCGCTGCCATGTGGCGCGCGATCGCCTGCACGTCCTCCTCGGAGACGCGCGCGAGGTTGCGCACGACCTCGGCCATGGGGCCCGCCGTGAGGCCATGGGCGTCGGTGATGCCGGTGCGCAGATACGCAGCCAATGAATCGGCGGTCCACGGCACCGGCGAGGGCGACACAGCGCCGAGCGCCGGCGCGTGCCAGCCCTCGACTTCTCCACCCACGTATGGGTTGTCCTTCTTCTCGGCGCCCAACTTGTTGCGCGGCGTGTGGCATGCGCCGCAGTGCCCCAATCCTTCCGCGAGATATTCGCCCCGATTCCGGCGCGCGTCCTGCGCCGGGTCCGGTTGGAAGACGCCGCGCTCGAAGTACAGCGCCTTCCAGATGGCGACGAACGGCCGGGGAACTATCACGGTATTAGCGGGCGTCCGTGCGCGAACCGGCTCGCGGGTCATGATGAAGGCGTAGAGGGCCCGGATATCCTCGTCCGTAGTCTTCGCGAAATGATCGTAGGGAAAGGCTGGATAGAGGTGATGACCGGCGCGGTCGACACCTTCATGCAGTGCTCGCGCGAAGGCGGTCTCCGACCAGCGGCCGATGCCGGTCTCGGTATCCGGCGTGAGGTTCGTGCCATAAACGGTACCGAACGGTGTCTCCACGGCGAACCCACCCGCATAAGATTTACCATCCTCCGCGGTGTGACAAGTGACGCAATCGCCCACAGCGGCGAGCTGCGCGCCTTTGGCGATGAGTTCCGGGGCAAACGCTTCTGCGCTCGGTGGAGTCACCGGCGCGATGGCTGTGTACGACGAGCACGACGCCAGCGCCAAACCACCAACCAGGACGAGCACCGCTGCGGCCGCGGTTCGCACGTGCATCATCCCGCCGCCCGCAATTGCGATCCTGGAACGCGCAGTGACCTAAGCTGACCCACGGCCGCCAGCTACTTTGCAACAGGCATGATGAATTCGGCGCCTTTGTCGATCGACTCCGGCCAGCGCTGCATGATCGACTTGTAACGCGTGTAAAAGCGGATGCCTTCTTCGCCATAAATATGCGTATCGCCAAACAGCGAGCGCTTCCAGCCGCCAAAAGAATGCCAGGCCATCGGCACCGGAATCGGCACATTGACGCCGACCATCCCCACTTCGATGCGACGCGAAAATTCGCGTGCCGTGTTGCCGTCGGAGGTGAACAGCGCCACGCCGTTGCCCAATTCATGCGCATTGATCAGCTCCACCGCCGCAGCCAGATCGGGCACACGTACGATGCATAGAACCGGTCCGAAAATTTCTTCCTGATGTATCTTCATGTCCGGCGTGACATGATCGAACAAGGTGCCGCCGAGGAAAAACCCGTTCTCGTGGCCATCCACTTTGAGACCGCGTCCATCCACCAGAAGCTTGGCGCCTGCACGCACGCCATCCTCGATATAGCCTTCGATTTTTGCCTTATGTATAGCCGTTACGACCGGTCCCATTTCGGCATCGGCTTCCATGCCGTTTTTGATTTTCAGCGATCGCACGCGAGGAATCAATGCTTCGACCAGTTTGTCGGCAACGCTGCCGACTGCAACCGCTACCGAAATGGCCATACAACGCTCGCCGGCTGAGCCGTATGCGGCACCGATCAGCGCATCGACTGCCTGATCCAGATCGGCGTCGGNNTCGCGCCGCCCAGCGCCTGCACCCGTAGCGGGTAAGCGCCCTTGCGCCGCGTACCTTCGGTATAAATGTATTCGGCAATCGGGGTCGAGCCGACAAAGGAAATAGCCTTCACGTCCGGATGATGCAGCAGTGCGTCTACCGCTATCTTGTCGCCCTGTACCACATTGAATACGCCCTTGGGCAGACCCGCCTGCTGCAGCAGATCAGCCATCATCAGCGACGGTGTCGGATCGCGCTCGGACGGTTTGAGAATAAAGGTATTACCAGTGGCAATGGCCATCGGCGCCATCCACAGCGGCACCATCACCGGGAAATTGAAGGGGGTGATTCCTGCCGTGACGCCCAATGGCTGCCGCAATTGCCAGTTGTCGATGCCGCCGCCGATATTGTCGGAGAACTGCGTTTTCAGCAACTGTGGAATTCCGCACGCGAATTCGACGATCTCCAGACCGCGGGTCACTTCTCCCTTGGCGTCGGATAATACCTTGCCGTGCTCGCGTGTGATCGCGGCGGCCAGATCGTTGTGATGCTTTTCAATCAATTCCTTGAATTTGGACAGGACGCGCGCACGCCTCAGCGGCGCCATATCGGCCCAAGCCGGCGCTGCGGCGCTGGCGGAGGCGACAGCGGCATTGACTTCTTCGACGCTGGCTAAGGCAACCTGCGCCGACACTGCGCCGGTCGCCGGATTGAACACGTCTTGCCGACGCTCGCTGTTAGAGGCGACGATACGACCATCGATATAGTGTTCGATGCGTGTTACGGACGGATTGCTCATGAAGACTCCTGTGAAACTGGTTCTTTCGGACTTGATCGAGTGCGCCACAACATCTGGTGTAGCGCGCTCGCACCGGCGTCGGCGCGAGTGCTGTCGATCAGCCCAGACTAGTTGAGTTGCTTGCCGATAAACTCTCTGATGGCAGACATGAAAAGCAGCGGTTCCTGCAGTTGCGGAACGTGGGCACAGCCGGCGAGTATCTGCAATTCAGCGTTCGGCAGCCCCGCCGCCAGTTCCTGCGACATTGGTGGAGGCGTTGCTTCATCATACTCGCCGACCAGTACCAGCACCGGTACCGTAACCGACGCCAGAGCTCCCCGGAGGTCAAGGGTGGCCAATGCGGCGCAAGCATTGTGGAAGGTTTGCGGATCCACGGCAATAAACCGCTTGCGGCGTTCCTCGATCAGTGCAGGATTCTCGGCCTGGTATTTTACCGAGAAAAGACGGCGCATTGCCACCTCGGCGATACCGGCCAGCCCCTTTTCTTTCGCTCCCGCGGACATGCCTCGCAAAGCGGCGCGCCCAGGTTCGGAAAATGCCGCGCCGCAGTCGGCGAGAACCAGGCGTTCGGCGATACCGGGGTGGCGGATTGCCGTCATCAATGCGACAAAACCACCATAGCCGTTGCCCAGGAAAATCGGCCGCTGCTTGAATTCCATGCGCTCGACTGCGGCAGCCACGCGATCAGCCACTGCTTCCAGTCCGCCTTCGACACGATCCGAAGAGCCGAATCCGGGCAAATTCAGGATGATCATCTGATGGGTTCGCGACAGGGGCTCGGCAATCCGGTCAAAACTCGTATCGTCGGCGAGCAGCGAATGGAATAGCACAAGCGGTGGACCGTCCCCGCTAATCCGCGCGCTCACACGATGGCCGTCAACGGAAATAGTCAATTCCCTGAACGCCAAATCCTTTTTCATCATTGATATGCTCATGTTATGCGTTTCCTGGAATAATAGCCGATTGAAACGCGACGCATGGCGCTTGCGTGGGTCTTGGCGAGGCAAGCGCGATGAGCACTACTTAATTCAGGCGAGGCTGGCCGGCAGTGTCCTTGTACCAGTCGAACGGCGTATTATCCATGCGCACCATCACGCTTTTGGTTTCGAAATGCTGATCGAACGATTCCGTACCGCACTCGCGTCCGATACCGGAATCCTTGACGCCGCCCCAGGGTGATGCAGGATCGAGACGATGGTGATCGTTGATCCAGACAATGCCGCATTTCAGTCGCGCCGCGACCCGATGGGCGCGCGTAATGTCGTTAGTGCGGATGGCGCCGGCCAGGCCAAACGGCGAATTATTGGCAAGAGCCAAGCCTTCTTCTTCTGTTGAAAATTTGGTGACCGAGACAAACGGGCCAAAGACTTCTTCCTGGAAGATGCGCATATTGGCGGTCACGTCGGCAAACACGGTCGGCTCCACGAAAAAACCGTTTTGCAGCGCCGGGTCGGAAGGGATGCGCCCACCGGCAACCAGACGCGCCTTGTCTTCTTCGAGTCCGATCTTGATGTAATTCAGAACGCGCTGCTGCTGACGTGCTGATACCACCGGCCCCAACTGGACCGAGGGGTCGATCGGGTTGCCGATGCGAATTGCCTTGGCCTTGGCGGCGAATTTTTCAACGAACTCGTCGTACACTTTTTCCTGCACGATCTGACGGCTACCGCAAATGCAGGTCTGGCCGGCGCCGATAAAGCCGCCGAAAGCCGCGTAGTTGACCGCCTGCTCCACGTTGAAATCATCAAACACCAGAACTGCGGTCTTGCCCCCCAATTCCAGAGTCTGGTGCGCAAAGTTGCTGCCTGCAAGTCTCCCGGTGATGCGTCCGGCTTCCGTGCCGCCGGTCAAGACCCACTTTGCAAGTCCCGGATGCTCCGCCAGTGCACGGCCTGTAGTCGGTCCGAGACCGGTAATGACGTTGAAAACACCGGGCGGCAAACCGGCTTCAACAAACAGCGCGGCCAGCCGCAGGGTTGTCAACGGCGTGTACTCGGAAGGCTTGACGACTGTCGTGCAACCCGACGCGAGCGTGGGCGCCAGGCTCTTGATCATGATCATCAGCGGATGATTGAATGGCGTCGAATTGCCGACCACGCCAATCGGGGTGCGCAGCGTGTAGTTCAGATAGTTGCCGTCGACTGGAATCACAGAGTCGCGGCGCGCAATCGCCAGACCTGCGTTGTAACGAAGAAAATCCGGGAGCCGGGACACCTGCGCACGGGTTTCATTCAGCGAGCGACCGTTGTTGAGCGTCTCGAGATGGTAAATTTCTTCAAGGTTGGCTTCGAACGCGTCGGCCAGTTTATTGACCAGCTTGGCGCGCGTACGGTTGGACATGCTGCTCCACTCAGCACTCTCGAATGCAGTGCCGGCGCTCCGCACCGCACGGTCAACGTCCGCATCACTGGCATGACCGATCTGTGCCAGCAATACGCCGGTGGCTGGATTCACGACATCCAGCAGATCCGGGCGCGTCGCCGGCACTTCGCAGCCGTCAATGAACAATCCGTGCAGGGGAACCTGGGTCATGCTGGACTCGCTGCCTTTCAAAATGTTCGACATCTTCATTCCTCTCGAAATTTAAAACAAAACTAACCTACGATGAGGAAGCGCGAAATCGCATCGTTGATCCGTTTCGCGGCAGCAGAAATGTGCTCTTCGGCCAAGCGCTCTGCGCACTTGACCGTGCGCTCCTGCAGCGCATCGATAATTCGGCAATGCTCGTCTACGAGCGAGTCGGGATTACCCTTTTTGACAGTACTCACACTCTGCATTGCAGATGCGATGCATTATAGCGATTTCTCGAAAGTACTCCGCAGGATCCGCCAACGCTATCCGGAAACAGCCCCGGCATTCAGCGTGACGCAAGTGTCGTGGTGAAAGTCAGGCGCAGAGCAGCGCTCGTGCATCTCGCAGATTCGGAGAGTAGGCCCCTTTACTTTACTTTACTTCTTTACTCTTTACTCCAAAGCGTGCATCGGCACCAATGCGAGCAGGACGCCAAGATCCTGACCATTCACCGCCGCCGCAATCCACAAATCGTTGGTGCCGATCGGCGTATCCGCCGCAGCCAAGCTTTCATGGATTGCGCCGTAGTGCGCAGCGATTTCCATCTCGAAGGCGAAGCTACCGCGCGATTGACTGGTCAGTGCTCGCTGCCAAGGTACAGTTTCGCCATCCGATCATCGGCCAGAAGCCCGGTGGCGGGACCGGCCAGCACCACGCGGCCCTGATCGAGAATGTAGCCCCGGTCGCTGATCGCCAGCGCCTGTCGAGCGCGCTGCTCGACCATCAGCACGGCCACGTCCTGCGCAGGCAACTGGATCACCAGATCGAAAACCTGCTGGACCAAGGAAGGCGCCAGCGCGGCGGTGGGTTCGTCGAGCACCACCAGCGTGGGCTGCGTCAACAGTGCGCGAGCAAACGCAAGCATCTGCCGCTCGCCGCCGGACAATGTCGCCGCACGCTGGCGGAGTCGCGGCTTCAGCGCGGGAAAGGCGTCGAGCTGGCGAGCGATGCGCGTCGTCGCGTCACGGACATTCGGCACGACCTTGAGGTTCTCCAGCACCGTCAGCGACAGAAATACGTTGGCGACCTGCGGAACGTAAGCCAGGCCAGCGGCGATGCGATCCTCGACCGGTAGCCCGGTCAAGTCGCGTCCGGCAAACTCGATGCGACCGGACACCTGCGGCAACAGTCCGATGACGGCCTTTGCCAGAGTCGACTTCCCCGCGCCGTTCGTGCCCGCGATAGTGACGATCTCGCGGTTCCCCACGTTCAGGGTTACCCCGTGCAGGATGTCGGTGCCGCCATAACTGCCGCGCACGTCGTTGACTTCGAGCAACATCAGATCACACCACCCATGTACGCCTCGAGAACGCGCGGCTCCGCGAGCACGGCGGCGGCCTCGCCGTCAGCGATGACGCGGCCCTGGTCCATCACGTACAGGTGCTGCACCAGCGCCTTCAGTGCCTCGAGATGATGCTCGATAATCACGAACGCGATGCCGTGCGAGTTGTTGAGTTCGCGGATCCGGGTGGAGATTTCCTCGACCAGCACCGGATTGACGCCGGCGAATGGTTCGTCGAGCAGAATGCACTTAGGTTCTGTCATCAGCATCCGGCCGAGCTCAAGCAGTTTTTTCTGACCGCCGGACAGCGTGCCTGCCGGCTTGTCCGTTACTTTCTTCAGATTCAGGAATTCGATCCAGCCATCGGCCCGGTCGCGCAGCGTCCGCTCTTCGCGCTGCACGCGCCCCCAGCCGAAGAAGACCGAGCCCAGAGTTTCGCCGTATTCGCGCCGTGCCGCGACCAGGAAATTTTCGCGGACGGTCAGGTGGGCGAATTCGCGCGGTACCTGGAACGTGCGGCCGAGGCCAAGCCGCGCGCGGCGCATCGGCCGCAATCCGGTAATGTCCGCATCCGCAAAGCTCACGCGACCGCCATCCGCGTCCAATTGGCCGCTCACGACGGCAAACAGCGTGCTCTTGCCGGCGCCGTTGGTGCCAACGATGCCGGTCAGTCCGCGTTCCGGTACCGCAAACGAAACGTCGTCGAGCACCTTGAAGCCGTCGAAGCTCTTGCACACACCAACAGCGGCAAGGAGCGCAGTCATCGGCGCGACCCCATCATTCCCTGCGGGCGATAGATGGTAAACAGGATCAGCGCTAGGCCGACCAAGGCGAGCCGCACGCTTGCCATCTGCACTTCCGAAACGCTGGGAATCCAGTCGCGCGCAAACCGCGATCCCTCGAGAAACACCATCAGGATCAAGCTGCCAGCCACCGCACCCGTCGTGCGACCGGTGCCCCCGATGATCATGGCAATCCACACATAGAACGTCACCAACGGCAGGAACTGGTCCGGTGAAAGGTACGTGATGAAGTGCGCGTAAAATGCACCGGCCAGCCCGGCCAGGCCCGAACCGAGCATGAACACCTGCACCTTGAGCCGTCGCGGATCCTTGCCGATCGCTTCGACGGCGACCTCGTCGTCGCGAATTGCCTGGATGAGCCGTCCGTACGGACTGCGCACCAGATGAAGCATAAGGCCGATCGCCGCGAGATTGCACAGTACGAGTACGGCGAGCGTGGCCAATTCGGCGTAGTCGCCGATGCCCAACGACAGAAACATCCGCGGAATGCCCGGCAATCCCTGCACGCCGTGCGTCAGCCACCGCTCCTGCTGGATGGCGAGCCGCACCACCTCGGAAAATCCCAGCGTGACTACGGCAAGATAGTCATCGGACAGCCGCAGCGACAGCAGGCCGATCGGATACGCGACGATTGCCGCAACGATTATCGCCACCACGAATGCCGGCACCAGCGGCCAGCCGCCCAGCGTCAACAGCGCGGACGTGTACGCGCCGATCGCAAAGAACGCGACGACTCCGAAATTGATGAGACCGGTGTAGCCGTATTGCAGATTGAGGCCGATCGTGAGCAGCATGTAGATCAGCGCAATGATGCCGACGGCGATGAGATAAGCAATCATCGATTACCTCGAGAGGATCGCCTTGCCGAACAGCCCGCGCGGCCGCAGCAGCAGGACCAGCAGCAGCAGGAGAAACGCCACGGCGATCTTGTACGACGGGCCCACGAACGGCACCGACAGTTCGGACGCGATGCCGAGCAGCACGGCGCCGACGACGGCACCTATGGGACTCCCGATGCCGCCCAGGATCATCGCGGCGAACGCCGGAATCAACAGTTCCCAGCCGAGCTCGGGGCTCACCACCGCTTTCACGCCGAACATCATGCCGCCCAGCGCGCAGAGCGCGCCGACCACCGCCCAGAGCGAGAGCAGCACGCGACCCGAGCGGATGCCGCACGCGCGCGCCAAGTCCGGATTGTCAGCGATCGCGCGCATCTGCCGGCCGATCGGCGTCAGATGCAACAGCGCGAACAGGAGCGCCATCGCTATCAGCGCAAGCGCGGCGACGTAGAGATCGGTCGGCAGCAAGCGGACGCCGCCGAAATTCCACGCGCGCACCAGCGGAAGGTTGAATGTCTGCTGGTCGTGGCCGACGAACAGCGTCAGCATCGAACGCGCGAAAAACGCGACACCGATCGACGCCACCAGGCTCGCCACCGGCGCGCGTCCGCGCAAGGCGCGAAAGACCCAAAGGTAAAAGATGATCGAGATTGCGGCACCCGCGGCGATCGCGCCAAGCCCCGCGAGGAAGATCGACGCCGCGCCCCAAGCCTGCACGCCGATGCCGGCATAGGCGGCCACTGTCATGTAGTCGCCGGTCGCCGCATTGGGGAAACGGGCCACGCCCATCACGAGTGTGAGCGCCAGCGCCGGCAGCGCAATCAGGAGCCCCTCAATGGTGCCGTTGATCAGGAGATTGCAGAGATCGACCAGAGTCATGGCAACGACGCGGCGGGTGCGCGCCCAATACGCTGCCGCAGGAAGTCCGGCGGCACGATCAGCATGGAGCGCGCCGCCGGAGAGACGGCATCAGATCGCTACGACGTCGTGACGGACCAGTTGACCCTTCTCGATAACGAACACGCCGAAGTCCGGCGTGACGTCACCGTACTGGTCGAAGTCGAGTTTGCTCGACGCGCCTTCGTAGTTGATCTTCTTCTTCTCGGACAGGAGCTTCTTGCCTTCGGAAAACGAATATACCTGGGTGCCATCCGGATTGGCGACTTCGCGAATCTTCGCATTCACCTGCGCGACCGTCGCGTTCGGACCAGCGGCTTCCATGGCCAGCGCAATGCACATCACCATGTCGTAGCACATCGACGCATAGACGTTGGTCGATACCGGTTTGCCGGTGGCTTTCTGATAGGCGGCATCGAGCGCCTTGTACGAAGCCGCGTTTTCGTTCGACACGCTGTCGACGGAAATCAGGCCCTCGACCACTTCGTTGCCGAGCGCCTTGACGAGATCCGGGTTCGCGGCCCAGCCGGGCAGGATCCATTTGACGTCCTGCCCGGACTGATACCACTCGCGCAGGATGATCGTCGAATCGGGCACGTAGGAACCGGTGACGATCACGTCGGGTTTCGCCGCTAGAATTTGCTGCAACTCAGTGCGATAGCTCGGCCGGTTCGGCTCGTAAACGACGCTGGCCACGACTCTGCCGCCCTTCTTTTCCCAGGCCTTCTTGAAGCCTTCGGCGTTACCGATGCCGGAGGCGTTGTTGAAGGCCATCGTTGCCGGCCGCTTCCAGCCACGCTTTTCGGCGATCACCGCGAAGGCCGCTCCAAAGCGATCATTGGTGGCCTGAAAACGCCACACCAGATCCTTGGTGTCCAGGGTCGAGATGGCCGGCGCGCCCGAGCAGTTCATTTCGATGATGCCGGCGGCGTCGGTGAGCGGCATCACTGCCAGCGTGACCCCCGACGACCAGGTCCCGAAAATCGCCTGTACCTTATTGACTTCGATCAGTTTTTTGGCGGCGAGCACGGCCGCATCCGGCTTGGTCTGGCCGTCCTCGTTGAACAGTTCCAGCTTTCGGCCGCCCGCGCCCCCCGCGCCATTGACCTCGGCGACGCCGATCTCGATCGCTTTCTGCATGCCGCTGCCGTAAGGACTGCCGGCGCCGGTGATCGGGCAGAGCGTACCGATCCGGAACGTGCCGGCGGACTGTGCAAAAGCGAAGCGCGGCAGCGCCGACGCAGCGGCCAAACTCGCGCTGGCCTTCAGGACATCGCGGCGTGTGATTCGTTGTGACATGGAAGCCTCCTAGGCGGGTTGTCGTGGAATGAATCAGGTGGCGAGACCGGCGAACTCGTCCTTGTAGAGTTTACCAGCCTTCATGATCAGCGGCAGGTGTCGGCCCTGCTGCTGCAGCAGCGTCAAGTCTTCAAGCGGATTGCCATCGACAACGACCAAATCCGCAGTGGCGCCGGGCGCAATCACACCGAGCTTGCCGGCCTGACCCATCATTTCGGCGTTGACGCACGTCGCGCTGCGCAGGATTTCGGCCGCAGGCATGGCGGGCGCCCGCAGCGTGAACTCAAGCGATTCGTCGGCGTGCATTTCGCCGAGCAGGTCGGTGCCGAAGCCGATCTTGACGTTGGCCGCCCGCGCGATCCGGATCGCTTCCACACCTTGGGCGCGTACGAGCTCCAGCTTCGCCATCATCTGGCTGCTCCATCCGAGGCGCTCGCCGTTGCGATATAGCGCATCGTACGTGGCCAGCGTCGGCACGAGATAGGCGCCGTGCTTCGCCATCAGCGCCGCGGTTTCGGCGTCGANNAGCAGGTTGCCGTGCTCGATCGAGCGGACGCCGCAATGGATGGCCCGGCTGATCGATTCCGGCGTATAGGCGTGGGCCATGACGTAAGTGCGCGCGGCCCGCGCTTCCTGAACGATCGCGGTCATTTCCTCCTCCGAATATTGCGTGCCGTCGAGCGGGTCGCTGGGCGACGCTATACCGCCACCCGCCATCACCTTGACGTGGTGCGCGCCGTTGCGCAACTCTTCACGCACCGCGCGGCGCACGTCGCCGACACCATCAGCGATGCTGCCAAGCATGCCGGCGGCGCCGCAGCAGATGCAGCCGGCATTGCCCTGGAAGAAAGCGGGGCGCGAATCGCCATGGCCGCCCGTCTGCGTAATGGCGCGCCCGGCGATGAACAGGCGCGGCCCGACAAAATGCCCGCGTTCGACAGCCTGCACGAGCCCGGCGTCGGCGCCGCCCGCATCGCGTACGGTCGTGAACCCGCGCATCAGCATGCCGGCGAGGATGTCCTTCGCCTGCGCCGCGATCAGCGATTGCGGCAGCAGCGTGAGGCGGAAGAAGTCGGGAATCGTCGCCGTCACATGCGCATGCCCGTCGATGAGGCCCGGCAGTAACGTTCGCCCGGCGAGATCGAACGCGCGCGCGCCGGAAAGGGGACCGGTGCCAAAGGCCACGTCGACGATCTGCTCGCCATCGACGGTGACGGTGGCACGGGGCCGGAGTTCGCCGCTTGCGCTGTCGAACAATGTGGCGTTGTGAAATACAATGGGCGATGTCATGTGTGGGACTCTTGTGTACGGTGGCTGGGAACAGCTGCGCATTCGAGGCGATCAGGCGATGGTCACGCTGACCCGGCGCGCGCCACGATGCGTAATAATACGCGAACCCGGCATCGCTGCTTTTGCTGGCACCGGACACTNNGCGCTGCTGCTGTCGAACTCGCTGAGCTCTGACATGTCGATGTGGGACGATCAGGTTCCCCGCTGGTCGCAGCGTTTCAAAGTGGTCCGCTATGACCAGCGCGGGCACGGACAGAGTGTTGCGCCGCCGGGCCCGTACACGATGGATAGTCTGGGCCGCGATGCCGTGGCCGTGCTCGATAACCTCGGCATTTCGCGTGCGCATTTCTGCGGCCTGTCGATGGGCGGCATGG
>PLYG01000293.1 GCA_003153335.1 Betaproteobacteria bacterium
ACGTCGCTACGCCATCACCGCGGAGAAGAGCGGTCAACTGCGCATTCCGCCGGCGATATTTCGCGGCCAGGTCGCGGGTGCGCAAGGCGCCGGCGGTGGCTCGAATCGCCTTGGCGGCCTGATGGAGGAGTTTCTCCGCCATTCGCCGTTTGCCAACGATCCGATGTTCACGAACGGCCTCGCGAATTTCCCATCATTCGCCGATCCCGGACGGCCGGTTACGATACAGAGCAGGGCAGTCATGCTCGACATACAGCCGCGGCCCGCCGGCGCGAGCGGCAGCCAGTGGCTGCCGGCCGAACAGGTCACGTTGATCGACAGCTGGAGCGGGCATCCACCGGAATTCAAGGTTGGCGAACCGTTGATGCGTACGATCACGGTTGAAGCCGATGGGCTCTCTGGCGCGCAGATTCCGGAGATCGCCGTCGCCCAGCCGGCTGATGCGCGCCTGTACCGTGACGCATCGAGTAACGAGTCGCGCAGCGATGGCGAGGTGATTCACGGCGTCAGCAAGCAGACCATCACATATATCCCGACGGCGCAGGGGACGCTTTCGATTCCTGCCGTCGAACTCGACTGGTGGAATACGCGCAGCAACAGTCAGAGCCGTGCCACGTTGCCGCAGCGAGAGTTCAATGTGAAACCCGGCTCCGCCGGGCTCGAGGAGATGACCGCAGCACCGGCTCCCGTCGGCGCCCCGATCGCCCTGGCCGGAACGCAGGCAGCCAATCAACCGGCAACGCCGGCCGGCATAACGACGGTCGAACGCCTGAAGAGCCACTGGCCGTATCTGGCCGGGGGCGGCGCCCTGATGCTGACGATGATTGGCATATTGGTCTTCGGCGTGCGTTTGCGCCGGATCCGGCAGAAGGCCGGAACGTCGGCCGCGGCCGCAACGTCCCTGCCGCCGGCGCCCAAGCCCAAATTGTTGCTGCGGGCGCTGCGCGAAGTTTGTGAAGCCAACGATAGCCGCGCAGCCGCGAGCGCTCTGCTCGCGCTGAGCCGAGCGCGGTGGCCCGAGGATCCGCCGCACTCGCTCGGTGCGCTGGCGCCACGACTTGCGCACGGTGGCGAAGAGGTCAGAGCACTGGACCGCAGTCTTTACGCCCCCGATGCATCGCACTGGACCGGTGTCGCGCTGTGGGCGGCACTCAGCGATGGTGTGCAGGAAAAACCCGGGGCCGATCGACACCTGGGCGACGGCCTGGATCCGCTGTATCAGTGACTCGCTTTGCTCACGAATCCAGTCCCGGCGCCAGCGCGACGCTGATTGACGTGCCATGCCGTGGGGCGCTATGAATAGTAAGGACGGCCCCGATCAGTTGCGCCTGCTCACGCAGACCCGCGAGGCCGTAGTGCCCAGGATGCGCGGCCTCCACATCGAATCCGGCACCATCGTCGTTGATAGTCAGGGTCAAGCCGTGGCCGCCGCTAGGCGCGCGCAACGAGATCGTAACGCGCGTCGCCCCGGCATGGCGTTCCACGTTGTGCATCGCTTCTTCCGCGATCCGGAATAATGTCTCCGCCCGTTCGTCGGCGAACGCACTTGCCTGCACATCACTCGTGTAATCGACCGGAATGCCGGTACGCTCGACAAACAGCTTGACAGAATCGCCTAGTGCCGTGGCAAGTCCGGCATCGCGTACCGGGTTGAAACGCATCTGGGCAATCGCGGCGCGGGCTTCCTTCAGGCCTTGATGAGCCGTTTCCTCGGCGCGCGACAATTCCTCCGCGATGGCTCCCGGGCTGGCGGTCGTAAGCCTCTTCAGCAGCCTGATCTCGGTGAGCATCGCCATCATGGAATGCGCCAACGTGTCATGCAGATCGCGCGCGATTTTCAGGCGCTCGCGCACCACGGCGGCATAACGCGCCTCCTCCGCCAGCCGTTCGATTTCGCGGGTCCGGGCTGCCACCCGCTGATCCAGTTCGGCGTTCAAGTTCCGCAAATCGCTGCGTTCGCGCTGTAGCGAGGTGAGCAGCTCGTCCAGCGCACGTCCCAGCCGGGCCGCTTCATTCCGGCCGCGAGGCACGGCGATTCGTTGCGTCGCGCCGGATCGGACAGTATCGGCGGAGCGTGCGATGGCATCGAGATCGCGAGTGAGGTGGCGTGCCAGCACCACTCCGAGCAGCGTGGTGAGTAGCCCCAACCCAAGCAGGATGGCCGCGATCTGAACTTGCAGAATTCTCGCGCGCTGCGTAGCGTCTTGCAGTGGCTGGAGCACCGCGACGCGCCAGCCCAGAGCGCGCAGGGCATCGGCCGCTCCCGGCGTTGCATGTGCGACCAGGTAGCGTCTGCCATCGGCCAGCGCTTCAATACGCGCGGTTGATCCCGCGCTGCTGCCCGGCGTATTGGCCCGTATCGTCGGCATGGCAGTGTCTGTCGATTCGTCGGTACTCTTCCAGCGCTTGCCGTTAACGCTCGCGGGTCCAATCAGTACCGCGCCATCGTGATCCAGCAACAGCGCTTCGGTGCCGGCCTCCCCTCGCAGCTCATCCCCCAGACTCCCGGCAAGATCCAGCAGCCAGCGCCTGCTCAGTTGCGCCCCGATTACGCCGACCGTGCGTCCGCCAGCGTCGATGACCGGGGCGGTCAACTCTACGAAGGATCCAGGTGCCGCGTCGGATGCGTCAGCCGGCGCCCTTGCGGCCATTGTCGCCGGTCGCACATCGCCGATTCTCACCCCTTTCAGGCCGAGCGCAAACCATGACCGATCGGCGACGCTCGCGCCTTCCACCACGCCGTGGGTGGCGGCCAACACCCGGCCTTGTTCGTTCGCCACGCCGATCCACTCAAATTCGGGTGAAGTCTGCTGCAGGTTTTCGATATTTCTCCGGATCGTCGCCTGGTTTTCGTCGCGGAGCTCGGTGGCCAGCAATGTAGCGATCGCACGCACCGATTGCAACCGAAGCGCGAGATTGAGATTCAGCTCTGCACCGATACGGTTAGCCGTGCTGTCCAGTTGCCGGGCGCGCTGGTCGAACAGGCTGGTGCGTACGATATCGTCCACCCACGCGCTGGCAACCAGCACAAGACCGGTTGATAATGCGAACACCAGCCAGCCGATGGCGGATGCCAGGCTGCGGCGGGGGTCAAGGTAGCGAAGCAGCGTGTGCATGAATGGGATTGTCAATGTTTTTCTATTCTCGCAAGTGACGAAAGTAACATCAAACTCATGACGAGTGGCCCTCGCGAGTGGACAAGGCATCCGGTAGATTGCCGTCATGAACGGAAATTTTGCCCATATCCATGAAAGCACTCAACCATCGGGTATTGTGAAATGGATGAACTGATACATCTGGTTGCCAAAAGGGCTGGAATCCCCTCGGCCGCGGCAGAAATCGCCGTCGCGGCCATGCTGGACTATCTGACGGCGCGGCTTCCTTCTCCGATGGTCGGCCGCATCCGCGAGCAACTAGGTCAGGTCCATAGCCCACGCCAACCCGTTGTCGGCGAAGGGGGTGTCAAGTGACTGCGGGACTCCCTGACGACCTTCCTCGCATCCGCGTGCTTGTTGCCGACGATCAGGCCCTGATCCGCCGCGGGATGTCGCTAATGCTGTCGGTCGAGCCGGACATGGAGGTCGTGGGTCAGGCAGCCGACGGCGTGGAAGCCGTCGAGATGGCCGAGCGCTTGCGTCCCGATGTCGTAATGATGGATTTGCATATGCCGCGCAAGGGAGGCGTCGCCGCGACGCGCGAAATCACGCGGTCACTGCCCCATACGCACGTGTTGGTGCTGACTACACTGGACGCCGAAGAAACGGTCTTCGAGGCGGTCCGTGCCGGTGCCCATGCCTACTTGCTGAAGGATGCGAGCGAAGAGGAGCTGCTCGAAACTGTGCGCGCGGTGCATCGGGGCGAATCCCGGCTGACGCCGCAGATCGCGCGCAAGGTGATGGATCAGTTTCGGCGGCTTGCATCCTCGGCTGAGACTGCCCCGACGGGTACCACCGTGAACGGTACTACGTCGTCAAGCAAGTCTTCCGGTCCCGCCCAAGCCGCAGTCACCGATTCAGTGGCCGAGACGCTCAGCGACAAGGAGGAGAAGATCCTGAGCTTGATCGCGGAGGGCAAGAGCAACAAACAGATCGCAGCCGCCGTGTTCCTGGCCGAGGGCACCGTCAAGAACTATGTCAGCCGTATCATGGACAAGCTCCACGCCAACACCCGTACCGAACTCGCCGTGATGTCGGTGCGCCAGCGGCGTGGTGATTGACCGGAGACTATCAGCCGATCTGTTCCGAGATTCTGGCCGATCTATCCGGAGCAGGCACTATCGTGGCGGAGGCGGGCGGTGCAAGGTATTTCGACCAGCCCGCCGCGTTGCCGGAAGTGGCGGCGGAAAGACCTCGTTCCGGGACCTTTCGTCGATACGATCGGGCCGTTTTTCAACAACCTGAGAGCGACACCCTTCCAGCGAAGACCCGTCTCCTTGATCAGCGAATGGTTCCTATATCCGTGCATCAACCGAATGATCGAACTGGCCTTGCACAGCACATTCTGCCGTCTTCGGCCACGATGGTAGGCGTATGCATCACGGCGCTTTCGATCCTGAAGCTGGTACGGCCGACCGGGCTTGGCATCTGGGTGAATCACTTGCTCGCCTTTTGCAGTCTCGTGTTCCTGACGAGCGGAATGTTGTCCTATGCCGCGATGCGCGCGGCACATAACGTCGGACTGGAGCGCTTCGCGGATGTCGCATTCATTGCCGGATTGATTCTGCTGAGTGTGAGCACGGTTTTCATGGCGTTTGTCGTTGATTAGCATTGTTTCACCTGTCATGGACCGATAGGCGTGAAGGCCCCTGCGCCACTATCGACACCTAACAGCGCATGAGTCTGCACCGGCGCTGCATGCCGGGAGGCGACGCCGCTAACGATACGGTCGAGCGGCTATGACGTCGCGGTGTGCGATCGGGCGGCAGAGTATTTCAATGAAGAGCACGGTGACATAGCATCGTCCGATGCCGACCATCAATGCGCGAGGCAGGCTGGCCCGCGCGCGATCGAATCGCTGAACTTGGAACTGTTATTCGCACGGCAATTGCACTGATCCGCTACATCGCGCAAAGCGTGCCGGGTTTCAACCCACAGCAGCGCAAATGTCCGGTGGATGGTGCATCCGATCTGTAAAGTGCTGCCCGGTCTTGCGCTCCCTCGGGCGTTACGCGCAACGCTGGCCAACGCCTGACGTGAATGCCGCCAAACGCGGAAGTTCCACCGTCTCCATGCGTGACGTTGGTCACTTGCAGATCGTGACCTCCTGCAGTCGCAGATAGTGACTTTCAGCAGCTTACGTGTGGCCGGGCGAGGGCTAGAGTTCAAGCCATGGACGCTCGGATGAAGACAACGCCGCGACGTTCGACTCCCAGCACTCAACCGAAAAAGGACCACATCATGAGCATGACCAAAACCGATATCGCCGTCGCCGTCTATGACCTGCATACCCAGGCCGAAACCGCCGTCAAGGCGTTGCAACGCGCCGGATTCGACATGAAGAAGATCTCGATCATCGGCAGGGAGTACCACACCGACGAACACGTTGTCGGCTTCCTCAACGCCGGCGATCGGGCCAAGATTTTCGGCAAACTTGGCGCATTCTGGGGCGGTCTGATGGGCGTGCTGTTCGGCTCCGCATTGCTATTCGTCCCGGTGGTGGGCCATGTGATCGTTCTGGGCCCGCTCGCGGCCGCCCTTTTCGGCGGCCTGCAGGGTGCCGTATTGGTGGGTGGCTTCAGCGCCCTGGCTGGTGCCCTGATGGCGGTTGGTATTCCCAAGGACTCCGTGCTGCGCTACGAAACCGCGCTGAAAGCTGACAAGTTCATGCTGGTCGTGCACGGCGACGCGCAGGAAATTGCGCACGCACGAGACCTTCTGAAGTCCTCCGGCCTTACTTCATTCGACCATCACCGCGCCCAGAATGAAGTCCCTGCGGCCGTTCACGCTTAAACAGTTACGAATCTCTTATAAAGGACCACATCATGAATATCGCACTCAAATCCATTGCGCTGGCACTGCTTGTTGAAACGACTCAGCTCACTGGCGTCGCCTATGCGCAGGCCCCGAAAGCTCCCGCAATCGCCACCGTCGCCCAGGCCTCCCCGGCAGTCAATGAGGACAAGGCGCAAATGAAATCGGACAAGGCCGCATTGCAGAGCGAACAAAAGCAATTGAAGGCCGACCGGAAAACGCTTAAAGCCGACGCCAAGGAAGGCAAGATGGCGGCGGAGTCCAAGGATGCGGAAAAGTTGTACAGGGACCAACAAGCCATCAAGGGCGAGAAGAAGGACATCGCCGCCGACAAACCGGGCTCGTTGCAGAAGAAATCGGACAAGACCGCATTGCAGCAGGAATCAAAGCAGATGAAGGCCGACAAGGCGAAGCTGAAGGCTGATAAAGCCGCAGGCAAGATTGCGGCGAAGTCCATGGACGCGGAAAAAGTTTACAAGGACCAACAAGCCGTCAAGGGCGAGAAAAAGGACATCGCCGCCGACAACGCGAAGCTGATAGCTGCCGAGAAAAAATAGCCGGAAGCGGCACGCGCGGCAATTGCACAATCCCCGCTCCGGCGGGGTTTGCAATTTTGGGAGTCGAGCCCTTATCACGTCTTCAGCGGTTGTGGTGCGCAAGAATTGAATCAATACGAAATTGACCGAATTTCCGGAGTAGGATGTCACTCGATGCATCGAGTCTGGTTGACTGGCAGAATTGCATCTGACCCAACCGGAAGCAGAACTTGGCCAACCCAGGCAATCCTGCATCGAACCGGTTGGTGCCGCGGAGGAACGTCACTATGCGAACGGCCACAAAGAAATCCGGAACTGAATCCCCGCATTTAATGCCAGCAAGTGCCAAGGTACCTGACATCGCATCCGCGCCGGTTCCCGCCACGCTCGCGGCGCTCCGTGTGAACCCCGACACGGGGCTCACGCGCGCGGAGGTGGACGCCCGCCGTAAGGTGCACGGCTACAACGAAGTGGCCGAACAAAAGGGGCACCCGGTCCTCAAATTCCTCGGCAAATTCTGGGG
>PLYG01000545.1 GCA_003153335.1 Betaproteobacteria bacterium
GCCGGTGGCGACGCCCATGGCGAAATTGATGCCGAACAGCTTGCCCCAGAATTGCGTCATGTCGCGGTAGATCCGCTGTCCGGTCATCACGTATACCGACTCCATGATCACCAGGATCCATGACAGGCCCAGGGTCAGCGGCACAAACAGAAAGTGGTACAGCGCCGTCGCGCCGAACTGCAGGCGCGACAGGTTGACGACCTCAATGTCCGGAACCATCGGTGCGCTCCTCTCGGGGTAATGGGCTGTTGACCGGCCCCACCAGGGCGGCGGCCACGCCACGCTCGGTCAGGCGTTTGCTTTGGGGGTGGGAAAACCAGATTTCACGAAGCAGCAACAGGAGCAGCAGCTTGACGCAAAGCACGACGGCGATTTCAATCCCGAGGCGCGAGCGCCGCGCGTTGCGCGATGCGCCCACCCCCTCCGCGCGAGAGGATGCTGCCGCGTGCGATGCGGTTTCAGGCTTCATCGCAAGATCATCGGAATTCGTCGGGAAAAAAACCAAATTTGCGCAGCTTGTCGTAGAGCGTCTTCCTGGGAATGCCCAGTGCTTGGCAGACGGCGGCAACCTGGCCCGCGTGTTCTTTCAGCGCCTCTTCGACCAGTTGGCACTCAAAGCGGTCGGTCTGTTCGGAGAGGCGCATCGCGCCGGACGCGCGCCGACGGACACCGCACGTTACTTCCTTTTCTTTGCGGCCGTCTTCCTGGCGCCGGCCTTTTTGGCCGCTGTCTTTTTGGCTGCCGTCTTTTTCACTGATGTTTTTTTCGCTGCTGTTTTTTTCACCGCCGACGGCTTCGTGCTGCTCTGTCTGGCGGCGGACTTCGCCGCGCCGCCGCCTGTTTGCTGCAAGGCCTCGGAGAGCCCGATGAGTACACCGCTGACCAGCGTCGCGTAGTTGCGCGTCATCGCGTGGGCGACCTTGAGGCCGGCCGTTCTCGAGTCGTGGATGGCAGTCTGAAACTGGGCGCCATATTGCTCGAGCGTGGAGGCAACCTGCGCCCCCGTATCGGTGCCTTCAAGCTTGGTGTGCTTGAGCACGCCCGCCCATTGCGCACGGATTTTTTCGGTGGCGCCGGCCGAGGCCTGCTTGACCGTCCTGAACAGCGTGTCTTCGTAGCGCTCCAGTTCGTCCAGCGCCTTTTTCATTCTTGAATCTTCGAAGCTGTGGCCGTCGTCGGTCAATTTTTGCAGCGCGAGCCGGTTCGCGTCGACCGCCTTGAGCAGCGCATCGTCCATGCCGGCAAGCGCGTCTGTAAGCAGCGCTTCCGGATCCAGTGGGGACTTGGCGGCGCCGATGTTGACGCCCTCGGTCACCGTACGCAGCGCTTCTCTAATTTGCGCCAGCGTCAATTGACGCCCATGCAGCGACTTCAGGGTCAGATCGCGGACGGTGGCGCGGACTTCCTCTCCTCTTCTGACCGCTTCGCTTGCCATTTGCTTGAGAAGTTCATCCTGATCGATAGGCAGGTTCAGCATTTCATACTCCTTTATCAGTGCGACGACAGGCGCGTCGTCGTTGCTAGGTTACTCCGTTTGCCGCAGGTGCGGTGCCGGACGTTGAGCGGCTCGGGAAACCGGCAATCAGGCCATGGGTTGCCCACCATTATCTTCATCCGCTCGCGGAGCTTGCGCTACTTTTTCTTGACCGGCGGCAGATCGGTGCATACGCCTTCGAACAGTTCCGCCGCCATGCCGATCGACTCGGAGAGGGTCGGATGCGGATGGATGGTCTTGCCGATGTCTTCGGAATCGCAGCCCATTTCGACGGCGAGACAGACTTCGCCGATCAGGTCGCCGGCGTGCATGCCGACGATGCCGCCGCCTATGCAGTGGTGAGTCGCTTCGTCGAACAGCAGCTTCGTGAACCCCTCGTCGCGGCCGTTGGCGATCGCGCGGCCGCTGGCGGCCCAGGGGAACACCGCCTTGCCGTACTTGATTCCTTCCGCCATGCATTGCTCTTCGGTCTTGCCGGCCCACGCTACCTCGGGATCAGTGTAGGCCACCGATGGAATCTGCCTGGCGTCGAAATATGCCTTTTCACCATGCGCGGCTTCGGCCGCCACGTGCCCTTCGTGCACCGCCTTGTGTGCGAGCATGGGCTGCCCGATGATGTCGCCAATCGCATGGATATGCGGGACATTGGTGCGCATTTGCTGGTCGACGTTGATGAAGCCGCGGTCGGTGACTGCCACGCCGGCTTTTTCCGCGCCGATCTTCTTGCCGTTGGGGCTGCGGCCCACGGCGACCAGCACCAAGTCGTAGAGCTGCGCTTCCTTGGGCGCCCCGCCACCCTCTGCGCCTTCGAACCGGACCCTGATGCCTTCTTTCGTTGCTTCCGCGCCCACGGTCTTGGTCTTCAACATCACGTTGTCGAAACGCCGCGCATTGACCTTTTCCCAGACCTTGACCAGGTCCCGGTCCGCGCCGGTCATCAAGGTGTCCAGCATTTCGACGACATCGATCCGCGTGCCCAGCGTGGAATACACGGTGGCCATCTCCAGGCCGATGATGCCGCCGCCG
>PLYG01000517.1 GCA_003153335.1 Betaproteobacteria bacterium
CGGAGGCGAGCGCCGGCTGCGCGTCAGCCCAGCTCATTTGCGTCGGGTTCGCGCCGAGCGCGGTGAAAGTCTCGTTGAAAATGGGCGAGCCGACCACGCGAAATTTCAGGCCCTTCATGTCCGCCGGCGTCCTGATCGGGCGCTTGGAGTTGGTGACCTCGCGGTAGCCGTTCTCGCCCCAGGCGAGCGGCACCACGCCGTTCTTTTCCAGGATCCTGAAAATGTCCTTGCCCACTTCACCCTGGGTGAGTGCATCGATGGCCGCGTAATCCGGCATCAGGAACGGCAGCGAGAAGAGATTCAGCTCCTTCACCTGCGGCGACCAGTTGATCGTCGAGCCGATGGCGAGGTCGATCACACCCTGGCGGATCGCGGTGAATTCCCGCGTCTGGTCGCCGGCCACCAGCGACACGCCGGGATACAATTTGATGTTGATCTTGCCGTTGGTGCGCTCCTTCACCAGGTTGGCCCAGATCTCGCCGCCCTTGCCCCAGGGGAAGGCGGTTCCGACCACCGTCGAAAGCCGATACTCGGCCTGGTATTTGTCCTGCTGCGCGGCAGCGGGCAGTGCGAACGCCATGGCGGCCGCTGACAACATCAGCAATAAGTTTTTACGTTTCATGTTTGGCTCCTTCACAGTTTAGGATGGTCTGAACAAGGTGGCGATACCATTTTGTAAATCGCCCAAGTCAGAAGCAGCTCTGATTGCGTCAAGGACTTGATCAGTACTTCCTTTACTTATTGATATCGGTGCAAGCGTAACATATGGTGCGAGGGCTATGCTGCCGGTTGCCGGCGTGGATCACGCTCGACAAATCGCCTCAGTTCATGCAGCAGTTTCCCCGCGGAGATGCGCGCCACGTCTTCGAGCGTGCGCGCATAACCGACCGGAATTCGCGGCGCACCGACCCGCCTGACCGGAATGCCGAGTTCTTCCGCGACCGTGGCCGCGATCTCGGCACCGAATCCGGCCGCCTGTACTGCTTCGTGCGCGACCAGCATCCGCCCGGTGCGCGCAGCCGACCCGAGCACCAGATCCCGATCCCACGGCCAGATGGTCCGCAGGTCGATCACCTCGACCGAAATGCCCTGCTGCGCCGCGAGCCCGGCAACCTCCACCGCGGTGTGCACCGCCTTCGACCAGGTGACCAGCGTCAAGTCCGTGCCTGTGCGGGCCACCCGCGCCTTTCCCAGGGAGGCCGTGCGTTGCGACGGCGCTTCGCCCTGCAATGACCACAGCTCTTTATGTTCCATATAAATAACAGGATCGTCGCAAGCGATCGCCGCTGCGAGCAGTTCGTAGTTGTCAGCCGGCGTCGCCGACGCCACGACTACCAGGCCGGGGATGTGAGCGAACCAAGCTTCCAGCGATTGCGAGTGCTGCGCGGCCGAGGCGGTCCAGATGCCGATCGGCAGGCGCGCCACCAGNNTCGTCGATCGCGCACAGGGCGAAATCGGCGACCCGCATTTCGACCACAGGGCGCAAGCCGGTCAGCGCCATGCCCACTGCGGCGCCCATGATGGTCGCCTCCGAGATGGGCGTATCGATGATGCGCGCTGCGCCGAATTCCTGTTGCAGTCCTTGGTACTGGCCGAAAATGCCGCCGCGTCCGACGTCCTCGCCCAGCGCAAGCACGCGCGGGTCGGTGCGCATCGCCTCGGCCAGCGCCTGGCAGGCAGCCTGGGCATAGCTGATCAATGCCACTGGCCGGCCCCCGTGTCCTGGATGTCGGTGTAAGCGGCGTCTGCCTGGGGCCAGGGTGCGGCGCGTGCAGCGGCAAGTGCTGCTTCAATTTCAGAGCGCGCCTGCGCTTCGATTTCGGCAACGCGCCCGGCCGCCACGCCTAGCGCCCCTAGCCGCACCGCGGCGACTTTCAGCGGATCGCTCTGCAGCGCGCCGTCAACCTCACTCTGCTCGCGGTAGGGCGCGGGGTCCACTGAAACGTGTCCTTTCACCCGGTAGGTGAGCGCGTGCAGGAACTGCGGTCCGCCGCCGGCGCGGATGCGTGCCACCAGTTCGTGTGCTGCCTGATCGACCGCAAGCACATCGTTGCCGTCCACCGTTGCGGCCGGGAGGTCCATGCTGCGCGCGCGCGCTGCCGCTCCCGCGCCCGCCGTCATGGCATCGGTTGCAGTGGTCGCGGAGTAGCGGTTGTCCTCGCACACGAACAGCACCGGCAAATCGAAAATCTTCGCCCAGTTGAGCCCTTCGAGAAACGGACCGCGGTTGATTGCGCCATCGCCGAAAAAACACGCGACGATAGCGCGGCTACCGCGGATTTTGGCGGAGTGCGCCGCGCCGACCGCGATGGGGATGCCGGCTGCAACCACGCCGTTGGCCCCGAGCATGCCGACAGAGAAGTCGGCGATGTGCATCGAACCGCCCTTGCCATGGTTGGTGCCGGTGGCGCGGCCAAACAGTTCACACATCATCGACGTGGTATTGGCGCCCTTGGCGAGCGTGTGGCCGTGGCCCCGGTGGGTAGAGGTGAGATAGTCGCTGCGCTCGAGATTGGCGCACACGCCCGCTGCGACGGCTTCCTGGCCGGTCGAAAGATGCANNCAGGTCGAGCAGATGTTCGGCAGGGGATGGGTTCGCGAGGGAGATGATGACCGGCAAGGACGGCTCCGGGATTATTCTTGTTCAGAACGGTGTAGTCTATTGGCGCGCGCCTGGCGCGTCAAATCCGAGTCGTATTGTTGGCGAAGGAGAAAATGGACTACATAGCGCGACGGCGTACGCGCAATGCGCCGCCGCGGTGGTCGACAGTGCGCACGTGCGTGATTGCCATTCGACGGCCGGACAAATCAATACGACGCGCCGCTTTCGCGGAGGAACACGGGCAGGTCGGTCGTCGGCGCGCGCAGCGGAACCTGATAGAACATGTCGCCGACGAAGCCGCGGTGATAGCTCGTNNGCAGCATGATGTCGCCGCGGCGCATCTCGCCCTTGTTGCCGCCGATCAGCGTGAAGCGCACGGTTTCGTCCACCCCCACAGCGGAGAGCGCGTCGCCCCAGGCGATGTACCACGCGTCGATGGCCTGTTGCGCGCGCCAGAGATCGCCGAACTCGGCGTGCAGTACGGTGTTGAGCGCCGGGATGCCGTGCTCGCGTCCTTCCAGGTGCGCTTGCCACATCTTGTCGACCACGTAGAGGTGATTGAGCGTGTTCACCATGTTCTTGAACAGCGTCGGCCGCTCTTTGGTGGCCTCGCCCGCGGGCAACGCGGCCACCGCGTCGAAGATGACTTTGTTCGCCCAGGCGTTGTAGCGCGCAAGCATCCGGACAGTTCGCGTACTGGTCATTGCATCACCCTCTTTTGAGCATTCGACGGGAGGATTGTAGGCCGTCCTGTGCGAGGCGGTCGATGCCGAAAGGACTCCCGGTGAAAAACCTCTTCCCTGCCTTGTCTTATGGATACCATGCGCGACCTTGGCTACGTCGAAAGGAAAAACTGTTTTTCATCGACCGCGACTGCGGTCATACTGTTCCGTGAAATTGCATGGGAGCCCGCGTGGGCCGGCAGTGTCATCATGATCATAATGGTGGGAGCACGTGTATGAAGAGGAGACACCTATGTTCGCTGATCGCCGCACTGGCCGCGACGGTCGTAACTAATGCCATGGCCGCCGATTCACCGACAACTGCCAAGGAGCCGCGTTTTCCGCAACTCACCGTCGCCCAACTGAACTAGCAGCAAAAGCCGCTCGGCGAGCAGATCATGAAGGTGTCGAGCGTGGGGCTCGGCGGCCCCTACAACCCGTTGTTGCGCAGCCCGGTCCTCGGGCAACGCATGTTCGACCTTCTCTATTACCTCCGCTGGAACACGTCGGTGCCGCTTCGGCTCAACGAGTTCACGATCCTGATCATCGGCAGGTAGTGGCGCTCGCAGGTCGAATGGTTCGCGCACGCGCCCCTGGCGATCAAGGCAGGCCTTTCTGCGGAAATCGTCGCTGAGCTCAAGACGAGTAAGCGGCCGGCGAACATGAAGCCGGACGAGGCCGTGGTCTACGATTTCGTAACCGAACTTTCCGGCAAGCACCAGGTTTCCGACGAGACGTTCAAACGCGCGATGGCACTGCTCGGAGAGCAGCAGATCGTGGATCTGACGGCACTCGCTGGAACCTACGTGGCGGTCGCGATGGTGCTCGCGATGGCGGAAGAAGACGTGCCGCCCGGCAAGGAGCTCCCGTTCAAGGTCGGCGAACCGTAACCATCGATTAAAGGGACCAGGCTCGGCATACCTCTTCGCGGAAAGCATCTCCAGCTTGGCCCCTCAAACTGGCCGCGAAAAATATCGAACCAGGCCCTTTTGATTCATAGGGTCAAAAGCATGGCGGAAACCGCCACCGCCATCATCAGCGTCGCTAACCAGCCCAGTACCTTCAGCGTTGTTGTAATGACGAACTGCCCCATAATTTCAGGTCGGACCGCCATCAACATCATCACGACCATGATGGGAACGGCAATGACGCCGTTGATGACCGCACTCCAGTACAACGCCTTGATCGGATCGACCGACGTAAAGCCCAACGCGATGCCGATCAACGTCGAGATGGCGATGATGCTGTAGAATCCTTTTGCCCTCATAGGCGTGCGTTCAAGGCTGTTTTTCCATTTGAATGCACCCGCCATGGCGTAGGCGGAAGACCCACCCAAGACCGGAATCGCAAGCAATCCGGTGCCAATGATGCCAGCGCTAAACAGCATAAATGCAAACTCGCCGGCAATCGGACGAAGGGCCGTTGCCGCTTGCGCCGACGTTTGAATATCGGTAATTCCAT
>PLYG01000003.1 GCA_003153335.1 Betaproteobacteria bacterium
GAAACCGAGGAGCAATCGCGCCTGCTGCGCTTGCTCGCCTGCGACGAAATGCAGGGCTTTTTATTCAGCAAACCAGTGCCGGGCGAGATCTTCGAAACGAGGTTCCTGGCGCTGCCTCCCGCCGGGTGACAAATCATGATGAAGATACTTATCGCGGATGACTCGCCCGCCATTTGGGACGGTACACCATGGCTACGGGCAAGTGCGGTATGAAGCTGGCAGCGTTGGCGGGCATGGCAAGCCGCAGCAGAAGGAGGTAAGCGTTGCGCCTTTTTTTTCAATGGCACCTCGACTATGTGTTTTTTGTTTATGGCCTTGCGTTCGCTCTAGTCGCGGCCATGTGTGCCGTCATTCCCAAGGAATCGGCACGCGGAGCGCCCTGGATATGGCTCGGCCTGTTCGGACTGACTCACGGCTTCAGCGAATGGCTGGAAATCCTCGCGCTCGATCTGCAAGATACACCTAGCTTTAGTACCGTACGCTTCGCCGTTATGGCCCTGTCGTTTGTGTTCTTGTGCGAATTTGGCCGCAAGACTCTGGACAAACTGCAGCGCAAGGTGCCTGGCTGGTGGATTTACGTGCCGCTGCTTGCGCTCGCCGCGTCGGGCGCCCTCGGCGGGACTGCGAGCCTGCAAGCCACGACGCGCTACGCGCTCGCCCTGACCGGCGGCTCGTGGGCGGCCTGGGCGCTGTATCGGCTGGACAGACGGGACGAGCGTAGTCGCGGGCGCCTGGCTGCGGCTGCGCTCGGCCTGGTCGGATACGCCGTCGCGGCGGGTGCCATTGTCCCGCCGGCGCCGTTCTTTCCCGCCTCGGTTCTCAACGCAAACGGGTTCGCTTCGGTGTTCGGCCTACCCATCCAGCTTTTCCGAGGCGCGCTGGGCGTGCTCATTGCGACTGCTCTGTGGGCGTACTCCGGACGCTTGCGACGGATCGAGATGTCGGCAGCGGAAAACAAGAGCGTCACACCTTTAGGCTACGGCCTGGTCATCATGCTCGCTGTGACGCTGGCGGCCGGATGGCGCTTCGCCGAGTTTGCCAGCGAGTGGTCCGACGACGAAGTGCGCGACATTCTTCGGGTTCAGGCGGGGACGGCGGCAGCCGGGTTCACCCCAGAGCAGCTCGCCTCCTTGAGCGGAACCACGGTGGATTGGAAAGATGCGAACTATCGGCATCTGAGAGAAAAAATGCAGGCGGTGAGCCTTGCCAATCCTGAGCTGCGCTCCGAGCACCTTCTGATCCTTCGCAGCGGCAAGATCCTCGAGGCCGTGACCGTCGATGTGAAAAATCCGGGCCGTTCGGAAGCCGACATAACCTATGAACGTCCACCCGAGGAGCTGCTGCAGGCGTTCTCTCCGGGCAACGTGACCACGCTCGGTCCCTATCACGGCGTCTCCGGAGACCTTGTTTCGGCTTTCGCGCCCATCCGCGATCCGCGCACCCATGCTGTGATGGGCGTTGTTGCCATCGATATCAGCGCGGACGACTGGAAGCGTTCGGTCGCCGAATACCGTCTTACGGCGATTTTCATCACGCTTCTGGTTGCATTACTGGTCATCTATTTCTTCATCGTGCGCGAGCGCATGTGGCGATTAGCGCAGTTGGCCACGCGGGCCGAAAGCCGGCTCGTGGCGGCCCAGCGAATGGCCCATATCGGCAGTTGGAGCTACGACAACTGGTCGGGGTGCATCGCTTGGTCAGAGGAGATGTTTCGCATCTGTGGGCGCGATCCCAAGCTGGGAGCGCCATCGGATCCTAAAGAGCTGCAGGCCTTCACCCATCCGCAGGACTGGCCTCGGCTGCGCTCGGTCATGCACCAGGCCATCGAAGAGGGGGCAGACTACCAGTTGGAATTCCGCGTGGTGCGGCCCGATGGCAGCCTGAAACAGGTCGAAGCGACTGCCCACGCAAGTCGCAGCGACAGCGGCAAAGTGGTCGCCCTGACCGGGACCGTGCAGGACATCAGCGAGCGCAGGCGGACGGAAGAAGCTTTGCGGGAGAGCGAGATGCGCTTTCGCAGCCTGACCGAGATGTCCTCCGACTTCTACTGGGAAAGCGACGCCGAGCACCGGCTGACGAAGCGCGGCTCGGCCGACAAGAGCTCGAGTTCCGTGTCTGTGTTCCAGCAGGGCGCGCAGATCGGCCAGCGCCGCTGGGAAATAGCTTATCTGTCGCCGGACGAGGCGGGCTGGAAGGCGCATCGGGCAGTACTTGACGCGCACCAGCTGTTCCGCGATTTCGAGCTCTCGCGCCTCGGCTCGGATGGTACCGAGCGGCATATCTCGATCAGCGGTGATCCGGTGTTCGATGAGTCCGGCGAGTTCAAGGGCTACCGCGGCGTCGGCACCGACATCACCGCGCGCAAGCGGTCGGAACAAGAATTGCGCGAAAGTGCAGAGAAGCTGCGCCTGTTCGCCGACAACGTTCCGGCTATGACCGCCTCTTATAACGAGAACCTACAATGCCGCTTCGCCAACAAGGCGTTCGCCGAGTTTTTCGGTTTTACCGTCGCGAGCATTCTCGGCAAGCACCTGCGAGAGGTGGTCGGGGACGAGGTGTATCGGGAGATCGAAGGCCATTTTGCGCAAGTGCTGCAGGGACATCCGGTCACTTACCAAAGAACCCGCAAGCTCCAAAACGGTGAATCCCGCTACCTCGAGATCAAGCTTCTGCCACATATCGGAGAGCGCGGGCAAGCCTTGGGCTGTTATGCGGTGGCGACCGACATTACGGAACACAAGCTGGCGGAGGAGCGCATCGAGCATGTTGCGCATCATGACAGCCTCACCGGCCTGCCGAACGTGTTGTTGTTCAACGACCGGCTAAATCAGGCGATCAGTCTTGCCAAACGCGGCTCCCGCCAGGTCGCACTGCTGTACCTCGATCTGGACAAGTTCAAGCCGGTGAACG
>PLYG01000389.1:0-5906 GCA_003153335.1 Betaproteobacteria bacterium
ATCGCGCGCGGGCTCGACAACGCGCAGATCGCCGCACAGTTGGACTTGGCCGAAAAGACGGTGCGCAACTACATCACTGCCATCTTCGACAAGATTGCGGTCGAGAACCGCTCGCAGGCGATCGTGGCGGCGCGCGTTGCCGGTTTCGGCGGCCCCTGAGGCCATCAGGACCGGAGTCCCGGCCGCGACGGCCCTCTCGTGTCGTGGTCGCGTCAACCCGGGACGCCGGCCCCGTGACATCCGGAGGAGCGGGTGGTCTACTGGCTCCTACCGGCAAGACACCGCGCACACGCCGCGGCGCAGTCCGGCGCAGCAGGAGTTCTCCATGCCATTTATCAACGTAAAGCTCATCGAAGGCGTTTTCTCGCCCGAGCAGAAGCAGCAGATCGTGCGCAAGCTCACCGACGCGATGGTTAGCATCGAAGGCGAAGCAATGCGCGGCGTCACCTGGACCGTGATCGAGGAGGTCAAGAGCGGCGACTGGGCGATCGGCGGCCAGCCACTAACCACTGCGGATGTCCTGGCGCTGGCCGCGACGCGGCCAGCGATGGCCGGGTAGCCTCGACCGACGAGATTCGTGGGGCGAACGCGGCGCGACGGCGTCGAACACAAAGGAGAGCGCATGGCCGCTGAAGAGAGACATGACTACGTCGTCGTAGGTGCCGGAACCTCGGGCATCACGCTGGCCTACCTGCTGCACAAGTACGGCATGGACGTCGTCGTCCTGGAGGCCGGCGAAGATAGGGATCACGACCCCAACATCCATGATCTCAAGTCGTTTCATGGACTCGAGTCTCACTACCGTAACGAGTACTTCTGGCCGGAAAATGGCAGGCCCAACCCTCGCCTTCCGGCTGACGGCAACCACTATTCCGGCGGCAGGCTCTGGGGTGGAAGCTCTTCCATCAACGAAGCGTGGTACTGGCGCGGTTCGCAATTCATCTACGACCGGTGGGGCGGGCTATTTGCCCATGAAGCGTTCTGCACCGATGTCTTTCGCAAGCTGGAGACGTTCCATGGCGTCAGCCAGAGCCCGAATGCGCGAGGCGATCGCGGGCCTTTCGCCATCACGCAGGGGTCGGCCTATCCCGTCGGCGAGAAATTCATCGCCGCTCTGCACTCCGTTTTGAAGGACGACTACGGACTCGAAGTGCCCGTAGTCGACGACATGCACACGGTTAACGGGCCAGCCATGAGCGTCAAGGCCCAGCACTTCGTGGATCTCTCGGACAAGAAGCGTGTGAGCACGTCTGTCTCTCTCCTGAAGAAAAAGGGCTGCACGCTGGCCATCAAATCTCAGGCCACCGCCCTGAAGGTCCTGTTCGAGGGGAAGAAAGCGGTCGGCGTTCGCTATCTCCACAGCGGAGAAACGAAAACCATTCATGCAAACAAGAAGGTCATCGTCTGTGCCGGCCTCAGGTCGGCCTTCCTGCTCATGCACTCGGGCATCGGCGATGAAACGCTTCGCCAATACGGCATCCCGATGACGCATGTCAATCCCGAAGTCGGTCGGCACCTCACCAACCATCTCCTGCTGCTCACGAAGCTGAAGGTGCCGGTTGCCGACAACAAGGACATCGCGGAGGCTGTGCATTTCAAGGGACTGACGGCGGTCAGCGCCTTTCCGGACCCGAAGCGCCGCGATCTGTCAGACATCGATTTCGAGTTGACGATTCTGTCTCCCGCACCAGGCGAAGCCTTGCTGGCGTGTTTCTTCGTCAACCCTGAGAGCCGGGGACAGGTGTCGGTCTGCAGCGGCGATCCGCTACACCCCGTCGTCGTCGACACGAACTATCTGTCCGCGGCGGAAGACACAGCGAAGCTGGAGCGCGCACTGGAGGTCGTCGAGAAGGTGACTGATCGACTGGCGGCGACCCATGAGGGTTACCAGCGCGTCAGCGATCTATCTGACAAGAAGTCGTACGTCCGGAACAACGCCGTCCACGTCCACCATTGGACGGGTACGTGCCAGATCGGCAAGGTGCTCGACGAGCACCTGGATGTGCTTGGCGTTGAGCACCTGATGGTCGCCGACACCAGCTCGATTCCAGAGATCGTCAGGGGGCATACCTACGCGCCGGCATTGCTGATCGCCGCCGCGGCGTTCGTCGAGCTGACCGGGATCAGCAATTGGGACTTCTAGTCGCGGTGCAGCGACGTGTTGACTGAGACACCGGTCTCCTTTGCTTCACAGGGCGCGACCCTGCGCGGGTATATGGTGACGCTCGCTGGCAGCGGAACATGCCGACCCACGGTGGTGATGGCCCACGGCACGTCGGCCACGCTTCGCATGGTGGCCCTGGACTATGCGCGTGTGTTCGCCAGCGCCGGCCTAGCCGCGCTGGTCTATGACCATCGAAACTTCGGCTGCAGCGATGGGGAACCGAGACTGGAGATCAACCCCTGGATCCAGTGCCGGGGCTACATGGATGCATTGACCTTCGCCGGCACGCATCCCGCCGTCGACCCAAATCGAATGGGTCTGTGGGGCGACAGCTACAGCGGCGGCGAGGTGGTCGTCGTCTCTGCCTGCGATGCACGACCTAAGGTAATCGTCGCCCAGTGCCCGATCTTCGGTGCCGCTCTGCCGCCGTTGCCGCCCTCGGAGGACGCCTTCGCGAAAATCAAGGCAACTTTATTGACCGGCGACGTTGCCGGAACGCCCGCGACGACCACGGGACCGCTGCCAGTGGTCTCGCACGACCAAGCTGGAACTCCGTCGTTGCTTACACCGATCCAGGCGTTTCGCTGGTTCGTCGACCATGGCGGCCGGCCGGGTTCGGGCTGGGTCAATCGCGTGACTCGCGTTATCCCACCGACGCAAGCCTGCTATAGTCCGTATCTCTGCGCGCCATTCGTACAGGCGGAAGTGCTGCTCATGGTCGCCCCGGACGACGAAATGGTCCACGCGAACTATGCGGTCGCTAGACAGGCGTTCGCGCTCATGCCGGGCCTCGCGCGCTGGTACGATATTGCCGACGGACATTTCGGCCTGCTGTACTGCCCAGGCGATCGCTTCAACGAGGCTGCCTCGGTCCAGTCGAAATTTCTTCGCGAGCGCTTGGCTGTCTGACACCAAGCGTGGCGGCGAATGTCTGCCTCGCGCTGAATCAACGGAGTTCACAGGCTGCTTTGGGTCGTAAGCGGGAATTCTCTCGCTGGAACTGAACGGCCGCTGTCCGGTCCTTTGCGGTCACCCGCCAAGGAAGCGGAGGGACACGCCGCGACCATTCCGGGAATCTCCGCGACCGTCTTCAATTTCATCCCGGGCGATGCGGTACAACCGTGTTGCCGATGAAAACGGGCACGACACCGACTCGAACTGGCAAGTTCAATCCAATGAATAGAGCGTCAAGCGGGTGGCGCAGCCCGTCGCGCCTTACCGCGTCAAACGCGCTTCCGCGAAGTAATCAAGCCGGGCGGCGGCCTGTCGCATTGACCGAGTAGGGCCGGAATGACCTTGCCATTCGGCGCGCATGCGTACAATATGGCATCAAGTGATGCCTATTGTAGGCATCTCCCCATATTGAGGGAATTCCAATGAGAACCACACTGAACATTGACGACGATCTCCTCGCCAAGGCGCAGCGCGTCAGCGGCCTGAAGGAGAAGACCGCCCTGGTCCGGGAGGGGCTCAATGCCTTGATTGAGCGGGAGAGTGCCCGGCGCCTGGCGCGGCTGGGCGGCACCGAGCCGCAGTTGCGGCAGGTATCGCGGCGTCAGTCGAGCCGCGCATGATCCTGGTCGATAGCTCGATCTGGATTGACCACCTGCGCTCCGGGGAGCTGGCGCTTGCGGAGTTTCTGAATGCTGGTCGGGTGATGACGCACCCTTTCGTCATCGGAGAACTGGCCTGCGGCAATCTGAAGAAGCGCAAGGAGGTTTTGTCGCTGCTGCAGGACCTGCCCCCTGCCCCGGTCGCCACCGATGACGAGGTGCTGTATTTCATTGAAAAGCGCGGACTGATGGGCAAGGGGATCGGTTATGTCGATGCGCATCTCCTGGCCGCGGTTTCTATGACGGGAACGGGCCGGCTGTGGACGCGGGACAAACGTCTTGCTGCCGTCGCCGGCGCCATCGGTCTGGCTTTCAAGATGGCAGCGTCGTCGCGCGACGCGTAACCAGCCGATCTCCCATGCTGATTTTCGGCAAATCCTACACTTGCGGATACATCAAAAATGATGTTGCGTTGCCATGGACTTCAGCGTAGAGTTGTACGAGACGATCGCGGGGGTGTGCCCCGTGCAAGACTTTCTGGACGAGTTGAAGGTCAGCGATCCGGATGACTTCGCGGCAGTAGTGGCCGGGCTGGCGAAGCTGCGGCAGCGGCAGGAGAGAACGAAACCATGAAGACGACAAATTTTGACCGCTACCTCACGCAGCAGATGCAGGACAAGCGCTTTGCCGCACGGTTCGAGCGTGCCGGTGAAGCATGGGACGTGGCGCTGCAGATCGCCGCGCTGCGCGAGCAGGCGGGACTTTCGCAAAAGGAACTCGCGCGGCTCCTGAAGACCTCGCAGCAGCAGATCAGCCGCCTTGAATCGACAGATTACGAAGGTCATTCACTGTCCAACCTGCGGCGCGTTGCCGAAGCGTTGCATGCACGTGTGCGGGTGGTGTTCGAGCCGGATGAAAAGAGCGTCAAGCGGGTGGCGCAGCGCACCGCCCCTTACCGTGTCAAACGCGCTTCTGCGAAGTAGTCAATCAGGGCTGCGGCCAAGCTGACTGAACATGGCGCGCAAGAAAGCCCCCGAGCTCACGTTCCAGAAGCACATCGCGGATTTTCTCGTCCGCGAGCACAAGTATGGCGTGCTCGAACAGACCGACATCACGGACACCGAGCATTTCATCGCTGAAGACCAGCTCTGGGCCTTCCTCTACGCCACGCAGAGCGACACGCTAAAGAAGCTCACAGCCGACTACGGAACGGACGCGCGGGACGAGGTATTCAAGGCTCTACGCAATGAACTGGTGCACACACCATTATGGATGCTGCTCCGCCACGGGCTGAAGGTGCGAGGGCTGGAGTTGCGGCTCTACTACCCCAAACCGCGCTCTGCTGAGAGCGCCGCCGCAACGAAACACGGCGAAAATCGAATCACGTTTCGCCCGCACTTCTACTTCGGCGAGACCAATCAGGAGATTGATTTCGTCTTCTTCCTCAACGGCCTGCCCATCGTGGCGCTGGAGTTGAAACACGAGAAAAACCAGACCGTGCATGACGCGGTGGCGCAGTTCGCCGCCCGCGACCATGCGCGTAAGATCTTCCAGCACCCGTTTCTTTACCTTGCTGCCGACACAAGCGACGTGATGGCCGCCACCGACCCGCGCCGTGAACAGAACTTCCGCTGGCACAACACTGGCTTGACGAATACGCCGCAGACGGAAGGTGAATATCCCGTCGAGTTTCTTTATCGCGAAGTGTTGTCCAAGGAGCAGTTGCTCGAAGCGCTTTCCTTTTTCCTCGTCCGCGTGCCCGCGCGCGCGGCCGAGGACGACAAGCCGGAGCATCCGGCCTTCACCTTGTTCCCCCGTTATCACCAAAGCCGTACCGTGCGGAAGGTGGCAGATCACATTTCGGAGCATTTCGCCGCCAAGAGCGACATCGGCTGCAAGTATCTCGTCAACCACTCCGCCGGCAGCGGGAAGACGCTTACCATTTGCTGGCTGGCGGACCGCCTCCACAGTCTCTTCAAGCCCAGCACGAGCGAGAAGCTGGTGGATCTGGTGTTCATCCTCACCGACCGGAAGTCACTCGACACCAATATCAAGGACGACATTGAGAGCTTCACGCATCTCAAGGACGTGGTCGGCCTGGCACGTAAGGCGGAAGACCTGCCGCGCTTTTTCAAGCAAAGGAAGCCAATCATCGTTACCACGCAGCAGAAGTTCGCCTGGGTGCTGGA
>PLYG01000389.1:5998-6118 GCA_003153335.1 Betaproteobacteria bacterium
GCCAAGGTCATCCGCGAGCACGACCTCAATCAGCTTTTCGTCGCGTTCACCGCTACTCCTGCGCCGGCCACCGTTACGCTATTCGGCGAGCCGTACGACACCTACAGCGAGGCTGAAGCC
>PLYG01000142.1 GCA_003153335.1 Betaproteobacteria bacterium
CATGCCGCCGAACACCTGCACGCCGCGGTCAACGACGCGGCCCAGCATCTCGGAGGCATTTACCTTGACCATGGAAATCCATTCGCGGCCATCCAGCCCACTATCAATCATCCACGCCGTGTGCAAGACCATCAGACGGGCAGCATTGATCTCGATAACGCTGTCCGCGAGCATCTGCTGGATCATCTGGAACTCGCCGATGCTCCTGCCGAACTGGCTGCGGTCGTTGGCATAGCTGGTCATCAGTTCGAGGACATGGCTCGCCTTGCCGACCGCGCGCGCACCGATCAGTGCCAGACGCACCCGCCCGAGCAACTGCATCGCTATCTTGAAGCCCTGGCCCTGCTCACCCAGCAGCGCCATCGGCTCAAGCGGCACGTCGTCGAAGAAGAGCTCCGAGTGCGTCGTGCCGCGCAGGCCCATCATCTTCTGATCTTTGCCGATCGTGAAACCCGGGAGGCCCTTGTCGACCAGAAACAGCGAGATCTCTTTCTCTCCCGTGCGTGCCGAAACCAAGGCGAAATCGCTCGGTTCGCCGTCGCTGATGAAGTGCTTGCTTCCGCTCAGTACCCAACCGCTTTCGGTCTTCCGGGCCCGCGTCTTGATGGCTTGCGCATCGGATCCGGCACCGGTCTCGGTCAAGGCCAACGCGCAAATACGCTCGCCGCGCACTGCTGGCTTGAGCCAGCNNTGAGCCAGCGTTCGATCTGCGCGCCTTTGCAGGCCAGCAAAGCGTCGAAGACATCACCAAAGGCGCGGCGGATCAGAATGTCGGAGGTGTGTCCGAACTGCTCTTCGCAGAGCATCGTGTCTACCGCGCTCAATCCGCCGCCCCCGAACTCACGGGGCATATTGAGGGCGTAGAGACCCAGCGTCCTCGATTTGGCGTAGATTGCCTTGGCGACATCCGGGGCGATGAAATCGTGCTGTTCGACCTCATCTTCGAGTGGCTTGAGCTCCTTGTTGATGAATTGACGCACCGTATCGATCATCATTTTTTGTTCATCGTTCAACGCGAAGTCCATATGCTCTCCAATGGCTGCTCGACCATGTGACTGACTATCTTGACAAGGGCAAGACGACTCGATGGGGCCAGTTTCTCGCCGAGACGGACCAAGTGGTGCCGTAGGCAGGGAACTCAACGCGCAGGCTGAGGCGGCCGGGATCGAGTTCAACGTCAACCAGCGTGGGTCGAAGCGTCGTCCGCTGACCAAGCCGCAGCGCGCACGTAACCGGCGCCTGTCGCAAGTGCTCGCCGGGCCGATCAACGTATACCATCGGAACCTGCATCGTTGGCGCGACGTTGTAACGGGTCGAGAACAGGCCATCAGTGCCGCCGACGTGCCACAGTCGTTCGATGTCCTGTTGTCCTGGTGTAACGTATCGACCACACATCAGGCAATTGTAGCGCTTACCTACCGTATTCGCGCGCCCTAAATCCATCTGATTACGTCTATGTACGTTCATACAGTATCATTTTGGGATGCGTTTCCGTGTCGTCCTCACCCATCTGCGCGGCATACCGCGACCGAAGCGCGATATTGCCAGCGAGGGTGGGCTTGCCGGCGACGTGATAACGTCCTATCAGCAGGATCCGTTTCTTCGAAGGACAGTCCTGTTCGCAACGTGCAGCGACACTCGGGCCGAGATCCACGAGCGGGTGATGCTGCCTGGGCTACTCGATGCCAAATGCGTGCTGCTCGCGCCTGAGGGGCAGATGCTGGCAGGAATGGAGCGTGTCAAGGTTGGGGGTGGCGACTTCGTTGAATACGCGCAAGGCTGGTGGCGCGGCCGGTCGAGACCTTAGCAAATCATAGTTCCGGGAATGGCGGACGGGACGGCTGCGGCGCCGGCTACATCGGTCCGAGGCAATCGGCGGGGGAGTGGACGAAGCGGCTGAAAAAATGAGCGCGGGCGGTACAGCCCGGTCGCCGGCCGCATTGTCGGTGCGCTACACTTAGGCCGCTAAGCACAATCGCGACCAACAACGCAGTGGCGATGCCACAGTTTGCGGGTAGAAAAGCGGGTACGCGAAACCGTAACCGGCGCACGTAGTCATACGAATCATATAGATAGAAGCGGTATGTCGATCGTAGAGAACAAAAAGGCGTTCTTCGACTATTTTGTCGAAGAACGCTTCGAGGCAGGGCTGGTGCTGGAGGGCTGGGAGGTCAAGGCCATCCGCGCCGGGCGCGCTCAATTGAAGGAGGCCTACGTCGTGGTCAAGCGCGGCGAGATCAATCTGATCGGCTGCCATATTTCGCCGCTGCCCACCGCCTCCACGCACGTGAAACCCGAACCCACGCGCACTCGCAAGCTGCTGCTGCACAGGAAGGAAATCAACGTGCTGATGGGCAGGGTCGAGCGCGCCGGCTACACGATGGTGCCGATCAACCTGCACTTCAGCAAGGGCCGGATCAAGCTCGAGATCGGCCTGGCCAAGGGCAAAAAGCAGCACGACAAGCGCGCAACGATCAAGGACCGGGACTGGAACCGCGACAAGCAGCGGCTGATGCGGCATGTGGCGCGCGGCAAGTCGGGTTGATGCGGAGTGTTTCTGGTCTATTCCTTATCCTTGTATTTTTTTCGGCATGCGGCCTGATCTTCGGGTTCGAACTTTTCGCACGGTACACCATCTACAACCTTGGCGCTGGCCACACCCTTCATGGCGTTGAACAGGTTGTTGAAATCGTCCGTCCAGACCTGCCTTGACGGATCCGAATCGATCTCGGTGGTGTTGTCGGCTAGCGGCTCCTTGTCGAACAGCGCGGCGTCCCGCGCGACCAGCACCCAGTCGGTGCTGGCGTACACGCCGTCGGCGTCGTTTTCGACGTGCACCGCGGCCAGATGCAGGGCGTCGGCAATATCCTTGACCACCGGCACCAGGTTCAGATAGCGGTTGGTGACATGGATCGCGAGCATGCCGTCGGGATTGAGATGCCGCAGGTAAACCTCGAACGCCTNNCGCGTCGACCGCCAGGATGTCAAAGTGTTGCGGCTCTTCACGCTCCAGCACCAGTCGCGCATCGCCCAGCGCAACATCGACTTTTGCCTTGCTGCCCGAGAGGTAGGTGAACTCCTTGTTCGCGATAACGATCACCTGCGGGTTGATGTCGTAGAACTTGACGAAATCACCCGGCCGGCCATAGGCGGCAATCGTGCCGGTGCCCAAGCCGATGACCCCGATGCGCCTGTCGGGCTGTGTCTTGGTGGCTATGGCCAGGCCGACTCCCGATTCCGGGCCGTAATAGGAAAGCGGCTCCCCGGCCTTCTCCGGCGCCAGCCATTGCTCGCCATGCTGGATTACGCCATGGATCAATTGCCGGCGAGCCGCGGGCAGTTCGGGGTCGCCGATATTCTTGGTATGCAGCGAACCATAAAAATTGCGCGCCATCACGTGATAGGACCGGACCTGTTCGATGCCATGCGCGACGATGCCATACGTCACGCCGGCCACGACGAACGCGGCGATGGCAGGAAACCAGATGGGCTCCTTGCGGGTTTGCCAGACCACCAGCAGCGCGCAGACGACAATACCGATCTGCATTTCGAAGTCGCCGGGCAAAGTGAGCGGCGCGACGATGCTGACCAGCAGCGACCCGACGGCGCCGCCCAGCGCAATCATCAAGTAAAACCCGGTCAGATATCGCGGCGCGGGCTTCAGCGTCGCGAGCTCGCCGTGGCAGAACATGCAGACCGCAAAGAGGCCGGCCGCGAAGACAGGAAGGGCTACCTTCAGGTCGAGCAGCAGCGAGAGGTCGCTGTTGACATACACCATGGCCACCAGCACGGTCAGCACCGGGCCGAAAAAGACGAAACGGTGATACCAGCCGCGGCCCTCGAAGCACAGGATGAAGGTAAGCAGATACAGCGCCAGCGGCAGCACCCAGAGCAGCGGCATCGACGCGATGTTCTGGGTCATGTGATTGGTGGTCGCGACCAGCATGAACGATCCCATCGCCGACAGTGCAATCCAGGTGCAACGGCGGCCCCAGGTAGGGGGACGTTCGGCGGTCATCAGCGTTTGGTTGATCGCCCCCGGATGGCGCGTGCGCCGCAGACTGTAGAGGGCCGTCAGCGCGCACAGGACGACGAATAACACATGTCCCGCCGACCAGTACCACGCCTGTTGCTGCGTCGTGATCATCGGCTCGAGCAGGAACGGGTAACACAACAGGCCCAGCAACGATGCGAAGTTCGACAGCGCGAACAGGCGATATGGGGAATCGGTGATGCGCGCATACCACGCCTGGATCAGCGGTCCGGTCGTGGTCAGCAGGAAATAGGGTAATCCAACGGTCGCGAACAGCAACAGCAGAATCCGGAGCGCCGGCTGCTCGTTTCCGGCAGGTTTCCACTCCGCCCGTGCCAGGATGGGCAGGGAGGCAAGGCTCGCGAGCAGCAGGACGATGTGCAACACGACTTGCGGCTTGGGCCGCAGCGTGCGGATCGACCAGTGCGCATAGGCGTAGCCGCACAGCAGCAGGAACTGGAAAAAAAACAGGCAGGTCGTCCACACGCCTGCCGAACCGCCGAACCAGGGCAGGATCTGCTTGGCGATCACCGGCTGCACCAGGAACAGCAGGAACGCACTCAGGAAAACGGTCAGCGGATACAGGGCCATGATCGATGGTGGGGAGGTAGAAGTTGGCCGTTGCCGGATCCGTCGCGATTGTACCGTGCGGCGATGCGCCGCTCGCATCGGCACCGCAAGAACATCAGCGTCGATCGA
This sequence comes from Betaproteobacteria bacterium, assembly GCA_003153335.1. Lineage (GTDB taxonomy): Bacteria > Pseudomonadota > Gammaproteobacteria > Burkholderiales > Casimicrobiaceae > PALSA-1005. The sequence goes on from PLYG01000142.1 coordinate 4,733, forward strand.
GCACCGCTTGCGCCGCGCGAATTCCGCTTCGCGCGGCTGCCTCCAGCGTTGCCGGATAGTCGGGGTCGGTATGGTCGCCCGCCAGATAGACGCCGGATCCGAGGTGTCCCGCGGCCGGGTGCATGCGCTCCGGCATGCACGCGTGCGTCGCGCGCTTTTCCGTGATTACCCGCGTCCAGCGGAGCGCCGCACCCCTGTCCAGCCCGGGAAGGTTGGCGCGCAACTGGAGGGCGATAGCACGCACGAGATCGGCCTGTGCAAGACTCCGATGCGGACCGTCGGCGCTGATCACGATGGCCAGCATCGCGTCAGCCGCGCCCGGCGTACTGCGATCGAACAGCCACTGCCCCGGTCCGTCGCCCAGTTGCAGCATCCGGGCCGGTACCGGAACCGGTCTGTCGTAGCGCAGGTAAACAGTGGTGATCGGCTGGTAGCTGTAGCCGTCGATTTGCGTCCGGATGCCGGCAGCAAAAGGCAGTCGCTCCAGCAATCCCGACGCCTGCCATGGGGCAGCCGCGACCACGACCTCGCGAAAGCGTCGCACTGGCTGAGTCGGGCCGGCCAGCTCGACCGCAATCGACGCGTCCCGCACGGCGAGGCTGCGCACCATCGCGCCGCGGTGTATGACGCCACCGCGTTCTTCGATGAAGCGCGCCGCCGGATCGGGAAACAGACGAGACAAGTCCGCAACCGGAATGATCAGGTCACTGGCCGCGCGCGTCGAAGCCAGCGCGTCGCCCAGGACGTTGAGGAAAACCTGCGCCGATGCGCACGCCGGCGGCGTGTTCAACGCAGCCAGGCACAGCGGCGTCCACAGCCGCGCCACCATGGTGCCGGGCTGACCTTGCAGCAGGCCGGCAACCGTCTGCGAGGGCGCACAGCGCCAGCCGTCGCCGCGCCAGCCGGCAAACGCGCGGACCACGGCCAGCCGGTCAGATCCTGTGCAGCCGCGGGCAGTGAGCAGTCCGGCCACCATGTGCAGCGGCGCCGGCAGCCGTGCAGCGCGGAGCCGGAAAGATCCTGGTCCCATCAGGCACAGCGGTGTCCGCTCGTAGAGTTCCTCCGCCGCGCGCGCAGGCTGCACTTGTCGAATCAAGGCGAGTGTAGCGCGGTACGCGCCCAGCAGCAGGTGTTGGCCGTTGTCTACGGTTGCGCCGTCGAGTACCAAGCGGCGGGCCCGGCCGCCCAGCGTCTGCGCGGCCTCGAACACGGCAACGGGGACGCCGGCGGCGGCCAGGGTCACGGCGGCCGCGAGGCCTGCCCAACCGCCGCCGATCACGGCGACATTGCGCTCGGGTGGCGCTGCGGACATCAGGCCCGGACCCAGGCCTTCCAGGCGATCCAGAGCTTGCGCACCGGCGTCAACGCAATGCGCTGGTGCAGCACGCGGCCATGCTCTCTTTCGATTTCGTCGAGCAGGGTGTGATAAATCGCCGCCATGATGAGCCCGGGACGCTGGTTGCGGCGGTCTTCTTTCGGCAGGGCCGCCAGCGCCAAGTCGTATTGGCTGCGGGTCCGATCGATCTGAAATTTCATCAGGGCCTCGAATCCGGGCGTGTACTCCGCGCGCAGTATGCTGGCCGACGACACGCCGAACTGTTGGAGGTCGGTCTGGGGCAGGTAAATGCGGCCGCGACGCGCGTCTTCCCCGACGTCGCGGATGATATTGGTCAATTGCAGCGCGAGTCCCAGGCTGCCCGCGTAGTCCAGCGTGCGCGCGTTGGTGTAGCCGAAGATCGACGCGGCGAGGAGCCCGACGACGCCCGCCGCGCGGTGGCAGTACAAGTGCAGCGACTCGTAGTCGAGATACCGCGTCTGGTCCAGGTCCATCTGCATCCCGTCGATAATGGCGAGGAAGTGCGCGAGCGGCAGCGCGTAGCGGCCGAGCGCGGGCTGCAGCGCCTGCGTGACCTTGTGGCTGGGAGCGCCGGCAAACATCTGGGCAATTTCGCTGCGCCACCAGGCGAGCTTTGCGCGCGCGATGCCGGGATCGCCCATGTTGTCGACCACATCGTCGACCTCGCGGCAAAATGCATACAGCGCGGTGATTGCGCGTCTGCGCTCGGGCGGCAGGAAGACAAAGCTGTAGTAAAAACTCGATCCGCTCTGCGCGGCCCGCGTCTGACAGTATTCGTCCGGTGTCATAGTGTCGTGGCGGAGAACGCAGAGTGCGCCGCGCGTCGCGCGGGCAGCAACTGGAAGGCACGCAGCAGAATGACCAGCCAGTCCGCACGGGACAATACCGGGCGGCGCCGGAACACATCGCCCCCGGTCGCGTGCAGGCGCACCCCGATCCGCTCGCCCGCCGCCACCATGGCGCGCAGTTCAAGTCCGATGCGGCCCGGCAAACGCCCCGGCAGGCCGCGGCCCGCGTGCAGCGACGCGAGCGCCCGCTCGAGCTGCAGCATGAATAGACGCTGCCACGGCGCATCGACAATGCCCTGGGCGATATGCGCCTCGGTCACGTCCAGGGCTTTCATCTCGTCCAGCGGAAAATAAATCCTGTCCTTTTGCCAGTCGAGTCCCACGTCCTGGCAAAAATTGAGCAATTGCAGGCTGGTACAAATGGCGTCGGAGTCGCGCAGATTAGGTTCATTGGCGTGGCCGAAGAGATGCAGCAGCAGCCGGCCTACGGGATTGGCCGAGCGGCGGCAATAATTCTCCACGTCGGCGAAATCGGCGTACCGGGACTGTACGACGTCCTGCGTAAACGCATCGAGCAGGTCGCGAAACAGATCCAATGGCAGCTGGTATTGGGCGATGACGGCGCCCAGCCGCTGCCAGGCCGGATCCACGTCGGGCTTGCCGGCCTCGATCGCGGCCAGGTGCTGCCGGTAGCCATCCAGCGCCGCGAGCCGCCAGGCGGCCGGATGTTCCCCTTCGTCGGCGAGATCGTCGGCACCGCGCGCGAACCAGTAGATGGCCTCGACTGGCCGACGCAGGCGCGGCGGCAACAGCATGGAGGCGACCGGGAAGTTTTCGTAGTGGGCGACGGGCATGGCGACGGTATGGGAGTGGGTCCGGCCGGATAGGCTGCACCTGACAGGGTGGCCGAAGGCAGCTATAATAGCGAACTTCGCGCTCGCGGCCGATGGGGATTTCGCGTGGCGCGCCGCTCGGGAACCGTCCCGGCAGCAGTCGTCACCAGGCGAAAGTGGCGGAATTGGTAGANNGTTCGAGTCTCTCCTTTCGCACCAAGGCCTTAGCCGGCCGCCGCAATGTCAGGATGCGCTGGAATTGTATTGTGCGCGCATGCCGGAATCGGCTCGGCCAAGCGGCGGGCATGACACGCGCCAGAATATTTGAATCATGAATCGGGAATGGTAAGCATGCAAACTGATTTGGAAAGGCTGGGAGAACTGCAGCGCCGGGCGCATATGTCGGTTGCAGTGGAACAGATCGAGAGCGAAATCCAGAAACGGCTGTCCCGCCTCGCGCGCACCGCGAAGATCGCCGGCTTCCGGCCGGGCA
>PLYG01000156.1 GCA_003153335.1 Betaproteobacteria bacterium
AACCAACCGCTTCAGGTGACCCATGACAAGTCTCGCCGCATAACTTAAAACCCATTATGCCATTAACATGGGTCCAGTGCCAGATTCCGTAAGCGTACGGACCGATTCAAGCGCATGAGGCGGCGCCATCCGGGCAGGGGCGCCATAATGCGGTTTACGCCGATTGGCTCCGAATGGATTTGGATCAGCGTCGAAACCAGAGCGTGGAACGCTGGATGCCCGGCAGATGCGTGCGCCAAGGACATAGGTAGGCCTGGCGGTTCAGCCGTGTCATGCCATTTTCTCACGATAAGCGTTTTGCCGACAGAAACCAGCGTTTGCCCGACGAATGGTGATTGATCAGTCTCCGTTAAAACTCTCTTGGCCACGTCGATGTGCCTGGTTCTTGCGCAGCGGACGCAGTTATTGTGGTCCTTTGGCCAGACTTAGCCAGAGCCGGCAGATGCTCGAATTCGCTCGGAACGAGCACCCTGCCTTCGCTCATCGCTCACTGCGCGCGCCAGCACCACAGCTCCCTCAATCAATATCCACGGAAGGATCGGTAATCGATAGCGGTCTGAACCACTGAATAGGAGACAGATCAACGTAAAATAGCCTGCCAGCAGCCATCCAGTCCATTGTGCCCCGCGCGGACGTTGCGCGGGGTTGACCAAGTCACCCAAACGAACGAAGCAGCAAATCAGCAAAAAAACATACACAAGCTGACTCGCCCCGTAAAGCGTGTATTTCATCCAGGAAGGCGACGGATGACTGCCTTGAAAGAGCGAGGTTGCCGCTTCCGTTTCCGCGAGATAGAGACCAAGCAACTTGCCTGGAATTATGGCTGCTGCCTCGCCGGGGCTTGATACGACAAAATCGATAGCATAGCGCAGCATTTCGCGATCGAACTTCGCCTCATTTTCCTCGGCTTCCTCGGTCACGGGAGGCCATGTACGGGCTACGGAACCCCCGTGCGCGCCACTATGATTGCCAATATACGCGTTAATTCCTATGTTGGTTCCAATGGTCAGGCTACCGAAGACAGCCTGGTTTCGCAGCATCCATGGAGTAATGCACATGACAAACGTGACTGTCATTACGACAAATGATGTTGTGCATCTCCGGAAGTTGTGTTGCTGGAACAACCAAATCAATGGGATGACCGCGAACAACCCGATCGCAACGCCGCGCGTCAGCGTCAACATGCCAATGCCTATGCCAATGACGATCGAATCTCGCAAACGATAGGGCGAACTAGCCAAAGCGTACCCGATCAATGCCAATAGACCCGCTACGAAGGGCAGGTCGCTCATCGATTGTCCCGTCATGAGAATTAGTGCGGGATAAGTTGCTGCAAAGATCGTCGCAAGTCGCGCGACTGCTGCCCCGTAAAGCATGCTTGCAATGAAGTGGATCGCCAGCACGATGATTGCGGTCGATAGAACGCCCCAGAACCACGCAAGCCTGACGTCGGGACCGAACAGCCGGTAAGTCAGTGAAAGAAGAAATGGATACCCAGGCGGACGATAGGCCGTGAGTTCGCCAGCAACCGCAAACCCCTCTCCCTTCGCCAACGAGGCCGCGGCCTCGTGAAGCCACCAAGCGTCGGACATGGGTTCATAGGAGATGGTGGCTGCAACGAGTAGCCGCGGCAAAAGTGCGGCAACGAATACAAGCATCCAAAATGACTTGAATGGTAACTTGATGATCCGTTCCAATATGCCTAAGGCGATCGCATACGTCGATTGCCACATGACATAGACAGTCCCGAATGCGACCGCTCCCATCGCAAAGATCCAACGCGCGACATGCGCCGCGACGTCTGGTGTGCGCATGTTCGAGACAGCCTCCCGAACCGGCCATAGCGCAATTTCCGGAAAGACCGCGGCCGCTCCGCAAGCAAAAGTCAGCACCAGGAAGACGGTCCGAATGGCGCTTGGACGTGCGGTCATGCTGAATGATCCGATAGTCGGGGGCAGTGGCATAATTCCATGCGGGAGGAAACGATATACGCTCCGTATACATCCTCGGCGTGTCCCTTAGCCTCCAAGAGCGGGCAAAGCCATCGACGTTTTATCTGGACATCGTCTGCTACGTTACAATGGCAATCGATCCGGATGAAAACTGCCGTGTCGGCCAGATATCCTCGGATTTTCGATGCGCATTTTTCCAGTTGGCTCTACCTTTCCAGTACGGCGTATATGGTATCTCCTTACGCAGTGAAATTCCGCTCGCGTTGCGGGAATTCTCCGGCGCCTGGAATCATTCGATGTCTGCTCGCGCTTGCCGCACCGTACCGCGTAGTACTTGCGTTCTCGGGTTTGCTGATGGCTTTAGAAAGCGCCGCGGCGCTGGCGGTGCCATGGCTTGGGGGCAGGTTGGCCGATTTCCTATTGCATGCGGGCACGCTTTCGTCGGGCGTGGTCCCGGTTGTCCTTGGCGGCCTGTTGTGGTTGTTCGGGTTGCAGGCCCTGCTCAAGTTCGGCAATGCGTATCTGCTCGGCGGCGTCGCCGAAAAGATCGTCGCTGATCTCAAGATTCGCGTCTACGATCACTTGCAGGCACTGCCGCTTTCGTATTTCCATCAGCGGCGACTGGGCGACACGCTAGCGCTGCTCACTCACGATGTCTACGTCGTCAGTGGTTATGTGAGCGGAACCGGACTCGCGGTCGTGCCGCTGCTCCTCACGGTTGCCGGTGCGGTCTTCTTCATGTTCCGCCTGCAGCCGGCGCTGGCGTTGTTCGCGATGGTTTTGATTCCGCTGTTCTACCTGATGATAAAAATCGTCGGCCGCGGCATCCGGCCGCTCGCGCAACGCTTGCAGGAAGAGTACGCGACTTCCGTGGCGATCACGGAAGAGAATCTGGGTATGTTGCCTGCGATCAAGGCTTTCACGCGCGAGCCATACGAGTCGCTGCGCCACCGCCGGCAGGTTGACCTGATCCTGCGTCTGAGCACGCAGCAACTGCGTATCCAGGCAGCGCTGGGGCCCGCAGTCCAGTTCATCGCCGCCGCCGGCATCGTATTGGTACTCTGGCTTGCGAGCGGCGAAATTGCCGGTGGCAAAATGACGCCAGCCGATCTGGTGAGCTTTCTGCTGTATGCCCAGTTGTTGACACGCCCCGTCGCCGGGCTCGCCGACGTTTATGGCCAGACGCAGACCGTGCGCGCGTCGCTTTCGCGACTGCTGCGTGCACTGGATGAACCGTCCGAACCGCCGGCGCATGTGGGCGAGGCGATGCCGCCGGTGAAGGGCGAGATCAGGTTCGAGGACGTAAGCTTTGACTATCCTGGGCGGCGGCCGGCCCTGCGGCAGGTCAGCTTGCAGATTGCGGCCGGCGAGACCGTCGGCATCATCGGCCCCAATGGCGCCGGCAAGAGCACGCTCGCGCATCTGCTCATGCGCCTGCACCAACCTTCCGCGGGGCGCATCCTGATCGACGGCATCGACATCGACACGGTGTCACTGCAAAGTCTGCGCAGCCAGATCGGCGTCGTGCCCCAGCATGTGCTGTTGTTCAATACCACGGTACGCGACAATATCGCCTATGGGCGTCCCGAGCCTTCGCAGGAGGACATCGAAGCTGCAGCGCGAGCGGCGAGGGCGCACGACTTCATTTTGCAACTCCCGCAAGGTTATGACACGCTGATCGGTGATCGCGGGGTGCGGCTGTCGGGTGGCCAGCAGCAGCGGGTCGCACTGGCCCGCGCACTATTGAAGAATCCGCCGATACTGATTCTTGACGAGGCCACAGCGATGTTCGATCCACAAGGGGAGGGCGAATTCCTGGAGGCTGCACGTGAAGCACTACAGGGTCGTACAGTGCTGCTGATCACCCATCGGCCGGCGAGTCTGGCTGTGGCGGATCGGATCGTGCGAATAGAAGATGGGCGAGTAGTGGGAATAGAGTCTCTGCAACCGCCTGCTGCATAATGGCGTCCAGCGCGGCAACTACCGCAATGCTCCCTCTCCCCGCGCAACCTCATCCAGTAGCCGGCGCCACTTGTCGATCGCAATCGCCTTGTCAAAGGACTCGTCGAAGACCCGCCGCGCATTGCAGCCCATGCGCGCGCACAAGGCTGAATCGTCTCTCAGTGTCCGTATCGCATCAATCAGCCCGGCCAAATCGCCTTCGCGCACCGTAAACCCGCACGTTGCCGTTCCGATGATTTTGCCAATATCGCCTTCCTTGTCCCCGATGAAGATGGCCGGCCGTCCAACGGCGGTAATCCCGTAGAACTTGCTGGGCACCACCAGGCCTTCGAGCGCGGGCCGCAACGAAACCAAGTGCACGTCGGCGACCCCCAGGCTTTGCGCGAGCATGGCGCGCGGCTGGTAGGGTTTGAATAGTGCGTTGATCTGTCGCTGCGCAGCCACTTCTGCGAGTCTTGCTTGCTGCGCGCCGCCGCCGATGAACAGGAACACAATATCGCGTTGCTCCCGAAGTGCCACCGCAGCATCGATGATGGTCTGGAACTCGTGCGCGCGTCCCATGTTGCCGGAGTACCCAACCACAAATTTGTCCTCGAGCCCCCACTCGGCGCGCAATGGATTCAAGTCGGGACGGATCGGACGCAATGCCGAACCATCCGCCCAGTTCTGAATTACGACAATCGTCTTTGCCTCAGTGATTCGAGCGGCCAGGCGATCTTGCATCGAGTGGCTGAGGACAACATTACGCGAAGCCACTTTGAGCGAGCGGTCGCGCCACCACGCCAGCAGTCTGCCAAAGCGGCCCTGCGCGAGCTTCACGCCGAGCTCCGTTGCAATTTCGGGAAAGAGGTCCTGTAGCCAGTTCACCTGCCGCGCGCGCCGTATTCTAGCGACCCATCCGACCGGCACGGAGATCAACGGCGGATCGGTCTTCGCCACCACAATATCACCGGCCCGAACCAGCCGGAACAAGGCGATCGCTGCGGAAAAATAGAAGCTAAGATAGTCGAATGAGCGGCCGAGCAGGTTGCCGCGGCCAAATGCGGAAGTGCGCACGCGGTGTACCGCCACGCCGTCAATCACCTCTTGGGCTGGCAGAGACGCGGCCGGATCGTCGTACCGCTGTCGGCTCGTCACTACATGCACATCGGCGCCACCGGCTGCCAGTGCGGACGCAAGATCGGTCAGCATCTGGCTCGTCGCCGAATGGTCCGGGGCGTAAAAGCGGTTGACGAAGATGATCTTCAAGGTGCAAAGGAATCAGAGGCTGTGGGCAATGGCACTACCTTACGCTTCGGATAATAGCCGTAGGATGCGTCGAGCGCAGCGATACCCACCTCGTCGAATCGTACAGCATCGGTGTCGCGGGGTCATTTACTTCGTTCTTTCGACACGCAGAGTTGTCCTCGAATTGGCAGTTGAGCAGATGCAAAGACTCATGGCCGATGCCAGCCCACTCAAGGGCATAGACATCAAGAGGTTGATCAGCGAAGGGCGCGCGTGAGTTTCGTTCTCGACAATGCGGTAACGATGTGCTGGCTGCTGAACGATGGGAAGCCTGCCGCCGTTGCCTACGCAAGCAGGGTCCTGGAAGCCCTGAAGGATGGACAGGCTGTTGTGCCGGGGGTTTGGGGACTGGAGGTAGCGAATGTAATCGCGAAAATCGAGGCGAAGGCCCTCGTTACCGAAGCGCGCACACAAGCTTTTGTGGCAACGCTCCAGCAGATGAATATTGTAGTCGACAAGGCGACGGCATCCCATGCGTTGGGCGGAATCCTCCACCTCGCAAAACGCTACAAGCTCTCGTCGTATGATGCCGCTTATCTGGAACTGGCGATGCGCGAAGGGTTGCAACTGGCAACGCTTGACGATGCACTTGAGAAAGCGGCCAGGAAGGCCGGGATCAAGCGGTTTGACGTTAGGTAGCGGCGCTAACCATCGGCGGCCTTCTCCGGCTTTCTAACACACCGGTAGACTCCGTAACCGCTGTTGGAGTTAAAAATGACACGTCCAAATAGGCTGAGGCTATTTGTTTGTGAACTTGTCTGGAGAGGACACGGGCTAAGGGGTCGTCCTGTCACCACAAAGTAGTCGATGACAGAACCTTCCCGGCGTGCTCCTGGGTCAGCTTGAGTGACAAATCGTCTTGTCGGAGATAAGGAAGGGTTCGTCAGGAACACAAACGAAGGTAGTAGCCCAATCGTGAAGTCGTTCGAGCGCGCGTCCCGGTCAATCAGCGTGGATGTTTCTGCAAATGAATTCCCGTACTGGGCAATTGTCAGTCCGTCGCGCACCAATCCTTGCGCAGCGCCAACTAGGCCGACAACAAGACAGGCGGCAGGGAACAAGATGCTCACACGCCGGCCTGGTGCATTCATGGCTACCGACACAACCACTGGAAGCAAGGAGATGAGAATGTAGTTAGTTGGGGGAACGCGAGGGCCAAACCACCACAAGACTGGCGTCATTAGCAATAGCCAAGGCGTGCGCCGACAGCAAACCGCAAATGCCGCAAGGAATAAGGCGAACCAAAATGGCAAAAAATGCGTTGCTACGTAATAGTCGAGAGAATCCTCTCCCGCGCCTCCACTGCCACTTAGTCTTCTTGCCTGATTACTCAGGCCGGTCAGTAGGTCAACCAGAGGAAACGGGTAAAGCATGGAGAGGACAATGAATGTGACACTAAACCCGCCTAGTATCCATCCAGACCGGTTGAACAATGTGGAGCCCTTTCTAAGTAGCACGAAAAGGCTATAAAGCCCCCAGACCGTTGGCTGACACCAACAGAGGAGGCCCTCTGCGATCCCAAAGGCGACGGGACGAGAGGCAAGAAGCGCCCACTCCGCAAGAAAAACAATGAAGATCGCCAAGGCTTCGGGACGAAACTGAACCTTGGCCTGCGCTGCAACAACGAGGATAGCCAAGGCGAGTCCTGAAATTCGCGCATGCCCCGCTTCACGTGCAACACGAAGCACAAGAAGTGCCGTCGCAATCTTCAGGATTGCGTTCAAGGAATAATAACTGCGGGGTGTACATCCCAGTCCTGAACTTCCATAGAAGTACGGGGAAAGAAATCCATGCCAGACAAACCTGTCGCCAGGGAGCCGAGCACTGTCGGTTCCCAGAAATCCCCATGCACAGAAGGTGTGTGAGACGCGCAAAAACTGAACGCTGTCGCCGCCCGGCGAGGGCAAGAGGTACATTACCTCGATTAGCGTTCCAAGCCCCAGAATACCGATCAAAGCAACAGCCAAGGCGCCAACCAAGAAATTCGCCCTGCTTGGCAATGCTAGATCAAAGTAATTCATTTTGTCTGGCTCTTCGACGGTCTCGGGCGGTAGATTAAGATGGCCGATCTCCTTGAAATCGTGTTTTCGCTTGCGTTCGCGAAGGCGGGTGGTGTCCTGAACAGTAGTCTCATTTGGTTATCGATGCTCACCGCGCGTAACAACAAAATTGCCCATCACCAGCAAATCCATCTTTGTCCGCAGGAAACAGTCGAGCGCCTCCTCCGGCAAACACACCACTGGCTCATTTTCGTTAAACGAAGTATTGAGCACCATGGGCACGCCGGAAATATCACGGAACGCTTCGATCAGCCGATAGTAACGCGGGTTTGTCTCGCGATGAACGGTTTGCAGGCGCCCGCTGCCATCCACGTGGGTGACTGCCGGGATCCTGGCCCGCTGCTCGGTGCGGATCGGGAATACCTGCATCATGAACGGCACATCGCCATCGAGTTCGAACCAGTCGGGTACGGCTTCGCGCAGGATGGAGGGCGCAAAGGGCCGGAAAGATTCGCGGCGTTTGATCTTGAGATTCAGGATGTCTTTCATGTCGGCCCGGCGTGGGTCACACAGGATCGAGCGATTCCCCAGCGCGCGAGGCCCCCATTCCATGCGCCCCTGGAACCAGCCGACGACTTGTCCATTGGCAATGACCTCAGCCGTACGTCGGCAGATCTCATCCTCATCGTCAATATATTCGACATTGCAACCGGCCGCTGCGATCGCGCGGGAATGCGCATTGAGTACCGCGCGAACCTGCTCATCATCGAAACCCGGCCCCCAGTACGCATGGTCCATCCGCGTGCCGCGTGCGCCGCCCAGTTCGTGCCACACCGAGTACGCGGCGCCGATCGCGCCACCGGCATCGCCAGCGGCTGACTGCACGTAAACATTCCTGAACGGTGTGCTCAGCGTCACCTTGCCGTTGGCGACCGAGTTCATTCCGCAACCGCCGGCAATCGCAATGTTGTCGAGCTTGTGCCTTGCGTGCAGGGTGTTCAGCAAATGAAAAAAAGCCTCTTCATACATGGCCTGCACTGACCGCGCGATGTCGCGATGGCGCTGCTCCAGCGGATCGGCAATTCCTCGAACCGGCCCCAACAGCCGTGCCAGCTCGGGGGAAAAGAGCATGCCGACCGCTGGCTCGCCGTCGTCCCATTCGTAGTCAATCTTTTCCCGATGATGGCGGAAGTAGTCCAGATTCAGGCGATAGCCGCCATCGGTGTCAAGCTTGACGATCTGCCGCATTTGCTCCAGGTATTGTGGCTCACCGTAAGGGGCCAGCCCCATTACCTTGTACTCATCGCCGTAATGCGGAAATCCCAGATACTGCGTGAGTGCCTGGTAGAAGATGCCCAACGAGTGTGGAAAGTAAACGCGGTCCTCGATGTCGATCTTGATTCCGCGCCCGACGCCCCAGCCGCCACTGGCGAAATCGCCGAAACCGTCCACCGACACCACCACCGCTTCGTCGAATGGCGAGACGTGAAAAGCGGAAGACAGATGCGCGCGATGGTGTTCGATGAAGTGCAACTGCCCGCTGAACACTTGATCGGGGAAAGCTCTCTGCAACTGATCTCCAACGCCGGCGCGCTCACGCTTGTTACGAATACGGTCCAGGACCATTCCGAGATCCGGGCGCTGCAGCAGGGTGTATGCGATTTTCTTGCCGAGATTGGCGCTGGAATCCTGGTTCACCGCGACGTGCGTAACATCGCCCAGGCGGATCCCGGCTTCGGCCAGGCAATAGCGGATCGCCTCGGTTGGGAATCCCGCCCAGTGCTTGATCCGGCGAAAGCGTTCCTCCTCGGCAGCGGCGACGAGGTCGCCGTTGCGAATCAGGCAGGCAGACGCGTCGCCATGGAAGGCATTGATGCCGAGGATGAACACGTATCTTCTTTGGCCGTAGCTGTGTGACTGACTCAGGACTTGCGTTTTTTGCCGGAAATCCGCAGATCGATGAGCTCCAGTGCAATCAGCATTTCCGCGTAGGTTCTTTGAAGCGCATAGAACCAGCCGGCCCAGCCGTCCAGCAAGCACTTCTTGACAAGGAGAGTGTACGGCATCACTGCCAGCGGCATGATCCAGCCACGAGCCCGCACCCGGTCAGTCCAGCCGAACCGGGATCGGTCGCCACGAAGCAAATACCCGGCCTCTTGCGATGCATACCGGCGCTGCGAATCCAGCCACCTGCCGAGTGCCTTGCGGTCGTCATGGAATATTGGGGCCTTGAGTGCGGTCGGCATGCCGGCCAGTCGAACCCGGTGGCAGTGCCCGACATTTTCATACAGTGAATTCTCGACGCGATGCAATACCGTGCGCGGCGGATAGAGGGCGCCGCGCAGTGTGCGGCCGTGCACGCAATAAACGAATCGGGCCTGGATTCCCTGGACGCCGGGTGCAACAGCCAACCCGCTGAGCTCCTCGACCAACTGATCGGAAAGAACGTAGTCGGCGTCCAGTGATAGAACCCAAAGTGTGCGAACCTGCGAGAGTCCAAAATTGCACTGTGCGGCAAAATCGTCAAATTTCCGGTGATATACCTCTACTGCGGTGTGTCGGGCAAGTATGTCCAGCGTTCCGTCGGTGCTGCCGCTGTCGATGACAACGATGCGTTTCGCCCAGGCCAACTTTGATAGCGTGCGCTCGATGTTCGGCGCCTCATCGAAAGTAATGATCAGTGGCGTAATGTGCGGCAGCATGGTGTTCGGGGCGCCGGCGGCGCGTGCCTCGGCCACGATCAATCGGTCAGCTTGACGGCTTCACCCGCTGTTTTCGGGTGGACCGTGCCGGCTGGATGCCGTTGCAAGTGCCAGCGCCAGGCATCGGCGATGATGGCATCGATGTCGGATCTCTCGGGTCGCCATCCCAATACGGAAGCGGCCTTGTGTCCGTCCGCCACCAGCACCGGCGGATCACCGGGGCGGCGCGGCGCGATGTTTACGGGGACCTCCAGCCCGGTCACGCGCCGGACAGAATCGAGGACCTCCAGCACTGACGATCCGCGGCCAGACCCGATATTGAACACGTCGCCGGGTCTTCCGGACAGCAGCCACTTGAGCGCGGCCACGTGCGCGGACGCGAGGTCGGTGACATGCACGTAGTCCCGAATGCAACTACCGTCCGGTGTCGGGTAGTCTACGCCGTAAACGTCCAGCATCTTTGATTCACCCGCAGCGGCGAACAGCGCCAGCGGCACGAGATGCGTCTCCGGCATATGATCCTCGCCAAGCCGAGCCTGGGGATCGGCGCCGGCCGCATTGAAGTAACGCAAGACAACTGAGCGAAGCCCGTAAGCCGTCGCGTGATCGTTCAACGCCTGCTCGACAAACCACTTGCTGCGCCCATAGGGGTTGATCGGCCGCTGGTCGGTAGTCTCCATGATCGGCATGGTGTCCGGAACGCCATACGTGGCGCAGGACGAGGAAAAAACCAGGCGGTCGATGCGGGCTGCCTGCATAGCCTCCAGCAAGGTCAGCGTATTGCAGAAATTATTGCGGTAATACTTGGCGGGGTCGGTTACGGATTCGCCCACATGCGCGTGGGCGGCAAAGTGCAGTACCGCGGAAATCGGGAACCGCCCGAAGATCTCGTCGAGCAAAGCCCGATTCGCGAGTTCACCCTCGAAAAACGTCGCGCCAACCGCCTGCACCAGGTCGGAGTGCCCCTGGGACAGATTGTCGATGACGACCGGATGGAACCCGCTCGCGATCAAAGCCAGGCACGTGTGGCTGCCGATGTACCCCGCGCCGCCGGTGACCAGGACGAAGCGCGGGGTATCCATGGAGGTCTTTGTCATTTCCATCGCAATGCATTCACTTTTCAAATTATAGCCTGCACAACATGCCGGACTGAAAGGCTGCGCGCGGATCAAACATTTGCGAGCACTTGCTCGAATTCGTGCAGATACCTTTGCGCCATGGCCGGGAAGCCGAATTGCCTGGCGTCCTCGCGTGCGCGCTCGCCGGCTCGGGCGCGCAGGTCGTTGTCCTGCATCGCTGTGGCAAGCACGTTGGCAAGCGCCGCCTCTGCATTGTCCCCATGATGGTCGAATACCCAGCCATTGTCGCCATCGCGGATGAATTCGCGGAAGCAGGCGAGCGAAGAAACGACCGCAGGCACGCCGGCGGCCATGGACTCCAGCGGCGCGATGCCGAATGCCTCGCCGGTTTCCGCCAGCGACGGGTAGCAGAACAGGTCCGCACTCTGGTAAATGGCCGCCAGGGCCGCGCGACCGAATATCGGACCGAGCAACTCGACATTCAAATCCCTGGCCGCGCCTCGAATCGAAGCCAGATACTTCTCGCCACCGCCGCCGTCCGCTTCGGCGGTGGGTCCCACGATGCGCAGGTGCCAATCCGGGTGATCCCGACCAATGGCTGCGAAGGCGCGCACCAGCAGTTCGACGCCCTTTTCCGGATGGACGCGTCCGACATAAAGGAGCGTCCGGCCCGGACCGTGATCCGGCGATGCTGGCACGGTCAGGGATTCCAGGTCGACGGGTAGTGGAATCGTGACCACGCGGCTGGTTAGGCCGGGCTGCTCCGCAATGATCCCCGCCTTGACTGCGTAGGATATCGCGACGATCCTTGCGACTCGCCGATATAGCCAGTACTGACCCTTGGGAAAGCGCCCCGCGGAGACTAGGACGGCGCCGGCACGACGACGGAGGTTTGCGGCCAGAGCCGGCACCCAGAAGTCATTGGTGACCAGGATGTCACTCAACGGCAGCCGCGGCAGCACGTTAAGCGCGTATAGAAAGTCCTTCGCCAAGTCCCACGCGAGACTGTTTCCCTGCGAAAAACCGCGCGTGCGGATGAAACGGAGTCCCCCAACCGTCTCATGATCCGGCTGCCCCGGGAACTGCTTCGCCATGATGGTCACTTCATGCCCGGCCGTGGCGAATTCCCTGGCAAGTCCGTACCAGGCTTTTGCCAGCGCGCCGCCGCGAACCGGCGGGACAGGAAACCATGGTCCCATCACGATCGTAATCTTCATTTGGCCTCCTCGCGTTCCGGCTTGCGCACGCACAGGTTTACCTGCAGCCAGTTCTTGCCGAACCAGTCGAGGAGAGAAGCAGCCTTTCTCGGAAGCCGGCGTCGCGTTCCACGATCCCTGAAAAACGCATGGAGGTCGAATTGCGAGACGATATGAACGGCATCGGTGTCCGGCGTCCATGTTCCATGGAACACGGCGGGG
>PLYG01000455.1 GCA_003153335.1 Betaproteobacteria bacterium
TCGCAAAGAGCGAGGAGTTTAATTGGTGCCTGACCGAAAACCCCCAAAATGCCTTTAGCCACTGGGGCGCATAGGTTTCTGGTGGAAGCGAAGATTTGCACGGGACGTGGCCGCTAGTCATGATTGCGGGGCATGGGAACGATGGAGCAGGCAAAAAGGCGAAATCTTCGCCCCCACTTGCCCCGGCATTGGCACCGAAAAACTATTCTTCGCGCCACCAAACTTGGTCCACCATTCAGCGGTCGAAACGTCGATGGCGAGAGGTCGCACAGCGCGATAGTTTGACCGAGGAGGACGGCGATGCGAGTAGTGCAGAATCCACAGATGCAAATCGGTGAAGTCGATATTGCGCAGATCAAATTTGACCCGCGATCACGCGACGACATACCGAAGATTTTAAAAGGGCTGCAGCTCGGCCACGGCGCCGTTTCCTGCCGACGACGACCAGCTACCGGCCGCTCGGCAGTTGCGAGCGGCGTATAACACGGGTGCGCGGTCTACTCGCTTTGCCCAGCGGCGGACCCAGCCTGCAGAGTTGTCCACCGAATCCGTGGATAACCCCTGGCCCATGTGCTGCACGATGCCACCAGGAGCTGGGGCACCGTGTTCGCGGTCGCCGCGCTCCTGAACGCCTTCGCCGCACTGATGGCTTGGTTCATGCTGCGCCCGATGCGCGCGAAACATATCGTGGCAAACCTGGGTGTACAGGCAACAAGAAGCTGATCTGGCGCCGCAACAAGAGCATTTCCAGCAACGAGACGCTTCAAAACGTTGAGCTCAGTTCATACGCATGTTCACAAATTAGGTTAGTCCAAGATGAAGGCGATGGTGTAGGACGGGCAGTTCAGCAACCGCAATCACTGGAATCGACAAACCGCCAGCGTTAATGGGGCTTTGCATCGCGTGACGTGGCCAGCTGGGCATGGCATACCGCAGTCGCCACGTCCGGATTTCGCAGCGATGTTCACGTTCAAATTCGTTTTCCACGCGCTACGCCGCCGCGCGCAGAAGATACCGTCGGTGCGGAATGATTGAAACCGGGGCTAGTCTTACATCCCCGGCTTCGTTCCCAACCGGATGCTAGAACTTGTGGTTGACCCCGACTGACACACCTTTGAGCTTGCCGCCCGCGAAGCAATGGCGGCCATCGCCGGTCACCGCGCCGATGGTGCCATCTGCTGTTGCAGTGCTTCGAATTTTGCCGCCAGCTCGCTCGTGGCCTCAGCCTGCGCAATACCCGTAGCGCCGAATGTCAGGGCGCACGCGATCAACAAGGGCTTTTTGAAAACATGGTAAAACTTCCATTGGCTATCAATCCGCCGCCCTCGGCGGATCGGGTGGTTACTTCTCGAAATCACCACGAGACTGTTTTTCCCACCTTTGGCAATTGATGTACTGCTAATTGCGGTCTCCGGATAGGGCTGGCGGTTGAAGACCGGATCGTGATCGACGGCGGCTGTGCCAATTTCGACTTGGGTCACCAACGCGCTGTTTGAGGTCGACGGGCAGTGTTGGCGGAGGACGTAAAGTCAAAAATCCGATGTGCCTTGACTGAACCGTGATAGGGTAGTCCCTTTAAGTTTCAGGGGCTGTTGAACTTGTCACCTCATCTTTCGTCATGCATCTGGTCGCGCGAAGACGCGCGGTTCGCGCCGAAGCCAATGCACGAAGACGCCAGAATCGCCGGGCAGCGCCGTAGTTGAAAACGCCTGTGTTGCTGGTGGCGACGGCGACGCGCTGGCTGGGTACCGCGCGGATGCCGCGCCCCTTGAGCCAGGCAGGGTTCGAAGTGTCGATGCTGACGCCAAAAAACTCATTGGCCGAAAAAAGCTGCTTTATCGCCAAGATCGGACATCTGCCCGACAACGCGACACCCATACAATGGGTTCACGCGTTTGCCGCGATGGTCAAGGCCACCGCGCCGCGCCTGGTAATTCCCTGTGACGACAATTCGTTCCGCTTGCTGCAGATGCTGGCGGTCTCTCCCCCCGAAGGTCTGCGTCCGGCGGTTCAACTGGCCGAGTTGATCCGGCATTCGCTTGGAGATCCGACCTGGTATCGGGTCAGCGTGGAAAAGACTTTGTTGCCTCCCGCAGCAGAAGCGCTGGGGGTGCGTGTTCCATGCTACACGGTGGCCAGCGACGTAGCTACAACGCAGGCCTTTGCCGCCGTTCACGGCTATCCGGTCGTGCTCAAGTGCAATCATTCCAGCGCAGGGAGTGGCGTCAGGATCTGCGCCAATCATGCGGAATTGACCGCCGCATTCGCCGCGCTTCAACAACTCAACGCAGCGGACTTCGAGGGACTGAGCGCGCACCTGTTGGTGCAGGCGCATATTCCGGGACGCATCAAGAACTACGCAATGTCGACTTGGAAAGGTGCCGTACTCACCGGTTATGCGGCCGAGAAACTGGAGATCAACCCGCCGACTACCGGGCCGTCCACGGTGACGCGCTATCATTACGCCGCAGACATTCGCCAAATGGCGGTAACGCTGGCAGCGGGGTTTGGCATGACAGGTTTGCTTGCCCTGGAGTGCGTGGTAGACGAGCGTACCGGTGACCCATATTTGCTCGAAATCAACCGGCGGCTGGTCCCCGGTGGACATCGGGGCAGCACGTTCGATGTTGACCACTGCGCGGCGCTGTATTCGGCACTGCACGGCACTGCGCAAACGACACGGACGGATCTTGACCCTGGCGAGGAACACCTTAGCGTGCATTTCCCGCAGGAGTGGCTCCGCGACCCCAATAGCGCGTGGTTGCGCAAGTATCCGGTGGACGTGCCTTGGGACGAACCTGAACTGATCGAAGCGATGCTTGCCATGCGCAACGAACAATGATCAGCACACGCGCCAGCCTTTTCGCAATGATGCGCCGGATTGCAATGCTCCTGTGTGCGACGGGTGCTTTGGTGGCGTCCACCATTCCCGCAAGTGCGGCCGACACCGGGCCCTATCCTAATCGGCCGATTCGATTGATCCTGGCATTTTCCGGCGGCGTGATGGACTCGCTGGCGCGCGTTCTCGGGGACAGGCTCGAGCAGGCGTTGGGGCAGCCCGTTGTCGTTGAAGCCCGGACCGGTGCGTCGGGCAACATCGCCGCCGAGTATGTCGCGCGGGCCGCGCCTGATGGCTACACGTTACTGGTCGCCCCGGTCACGATCACCGTGTTGCCCAGCACCCACGGCGCACGGGCCGTTGACCCAGTGCGCGCGTTTGCGCCGATTACCAAGCTCGCGACGCAGCCGTCGCTGATCGTGGCCAATGCAGCGCTGGGCGTAAATACGCTCCCGGACTTGATCGCGCTCGCACGCGACGCCCCTGGCAAGATCGCGTACGCCACGCCAGGAATCGGCACGACGCAACACTTGGCCGCGTCATTGTTGTGGAACCGGGCGAAGGTGGACCTGCTGCATGTACCGTACTCCAATTCCAGCCAGGTCATCAAAGACGTCGTCGCGGGTCAGGTGCCAGTCGCTCTCGCATTGCTCGCAACGGTCGAGCCCTTTGTACGTAGTGGCCACCTCAGGGCGTTGGCAACCACCAGCGCTCACCGCGCCGCCGCCTTCCCTGACGTGCCAACGGTGACCGAGTTGGGCTTTCCCGGATTTGACTTTGTCACGTGGTATGGACTTGTGGCACCTAAAGGCACGCCACATGACATCATCGAAACCTTGTATCGGGAGAGCGCACGAATCGTTCATACTCCCGATGTGCGCAACAAGCTGGTTCTCATGGGCGGCGAGCCGGTCGGGAATACACCCGAACAATTCAGCGCCGAAATCAGGGCCGACGTCGCGCGATGGCCGGCCATCGTCAAGGCAGCGACGGTCTTAGACGAGCGGTAAAAATAATGGTACGCTGCAGTTTGATTGCTGGTTGGTATCCTCATACCAACGAGCACATTCTGACGCGAGGCTGCCTCTGACGGCGGGCTGAAGGGCAGCTTTGGGGAATGTGCTTGGAGTACCGCAACTGGCCGGTCAGAGACATGTCATTACGCGCCCCGAAGCTGCCATTCATGCTGGCGAAATGCGGACACCCATTGCCGTAACGAGGCGCTACTGCGCCGTACAAAATACGATTCCCTCATCGCGCCAGCCGCCGGCCACCATCGCGGCGATGTCGGCGAGCACCGGCGTGAAGCGATGGTTGGAATCCCACAGATTCTTCGGTCCGCTGACAGGGTAGGCGTTGTTATAGGCGCGATACAGCGGCAGCGTATTGGCCGGGCAGGACCGCGCCCCGTTCGCGGCAACGGTGGCCGGCGTGGTGGCATAGGTGATGCCTTCGTAATTCCACTGTTGCACAGTAGCGGGCTTGGGGCTAACCTGCGCGGCAATCAGGGCATTGCACTCGTTTACATCGACGGTAAAGAAATGCGAGTTGGGACCGGGCGTCACCGACCCGTAGAAGCGGCATACCGGCGCGGTGCCGCCCGTCAGAAAACTGCGGCCGGTACGCAAGAATGCACCGGCCGAGCCCGCGTCGACGGCGGCCTGCTCGGCCGTGTCGGACGAATAGAAGAAATGCCCACCTGGGGAATTCGGAAAGTCTGTGGTGTTGAGATATTCGACCACGATCGGCCTAGCGAGGAGGACATACAGCGTCACGCTTTGGGCCGGAACCGAGGTGGTGAAGCTCGATCCACCGAAGCTGACGTCGGACAGGCGGGTGATCGCATTGGTGGACGTCAGTTGCCACGCCTGGGCTACGCCGGTCGCCGCAAAGTTGGCAAGGTTGACGCTCACCGGGGTTGATCCGGTCAACACTTTGTTGATCAGTATCAGGGTCAACGCGCCATCGGCGGCGCGCAAAGCGGCGAACGCCGACAAATTGTCGGGATTGGGCACGGTCGTCGCAACACTGGTTTCGCCGAACATCGACTTGTTGCCATCATAGTTGCGATACAGCTTCATCGCCTTGTAGGTCGGCGTCGAGGGATCGGGCGTGGTCCAGCGGGCGGCGAGATCGAGGCCTTCCCGCCCGAAGATGCCGTAAATATCCGCCTGGGTTGTCGCGCCGTTGATGTGATTTTCGGCGCCCCAGTTGTACTCGGTGATCGCAGTCTGCAATCCAGGGTAATACACGGCGACCCAGTTCCTGATCCGCGGAATCAGCATTACCTTGGCACTGATCCAGGTCGGGTCGGTGTAATTGGGATCCCACAGCGAACGCGTCGACTTGTTGCGCAGCAATTGCATCGTCGGCGACGTATCGTCGCTGAATTCTCCGCCCTGCGGGTAGTAGTGGACCGAAAATACATCGAGCAGGCGCCGGCCGGTGGCGAGTTCGTTTTGATGCATCTGATCGAGCAGCCACGGCAGGTAATCGGCGCCGCCGTGCGCTTGACGATCAGGGAAACAGCACCAATTTTGCGCAGCACCGTATTGCTGATCGTAACCGCTGTAGAAGTAGCCGCTCCAGCCCCATTCCTCGGGGCCGACGACCAACGCAGCGGGGTCGGCGTTCTTGATCATCGTCCCGTAGTCGATCATGCGCTGACGGATTTCGTCCATCGTCGCGCCGATCGGATGTACATCGCGGTGAGTCGCGTGCCAGATGCTGTGTTCGTTGTCGAGCAGGTAATACTTGAGTCCCGCGCTGGCAGCCGGTCCCCATTGACTCACCAGATGATTCACCCATCCTTGCTGGACAGTCGCGCTATTCGCAACGTTGGCATCGGTGGGGTCGTTGCCGGTGATGTTCTGGCCGGTGCTGCTACGCACGCCATTGCCGGCGTCGGGGAACCACTGCCAGTCATTGCCGGTCTGCGTTCCATACTTCGCCTGCGAAAAACTGGCCAGCTTGCCGCGATTCGGTCCCAGCTTGGCAATCCAGTCGAGCATCGGAACGGTGATCATCGGCTGGGCGTTGGCGGCCTTGCTCTGGGCGATAAATGTGTCGCCACGCTCGCCAGCCACGGCGCTGTCGTCGCCGATGCTCTCGAAATACCAGTCGAAATCGCGGTTGTCAGCATTCAGTTGCCAGTTATAGCGTGAACTGTTATTGCCGCCATAGCGGTTCAGCGGGGTGTTCAGATCTGCCAGGGTCGATGCAATGCCGTAGGCTACCCCATAGATCAGGGGGCTGATCGGCCGCCGATTGGCATTGGTATCGACATTAATCGCGACCGGCGGATTCTGAGCGAGCGCGACGGCGGATGCCAGCAGGGCCACAGCGAGGACCGTGGCGCGGAAACGGGAAATAGCGAAAGGCATTGGCTCTTCACCTGTCGGATTCCGCGCTGGTGGCGGAACGGTCAACAGCGGCACCAACTATGCCGGTTCAGGCGAGGTCGGGCTCGCCGAGATCAGTTGCCGAGGGCTCATGTCGCCATCAGTATTGATCGCAACCGTCAGCCAGTACGGCACATCGAACGCCAGCGTGAGCGGCGTGACCGAGCCAAGCACCACGTCGAAAATGCCGTTGGCGACATTGAACAAAAGTTGCGTTTCGGTCCACGGCGCGGAGCCGCCACTCGCCGCGTTGTAAAGCCGGAGGGTCATCACCACCGCGCTGTTGCCGGGTGTGCCCCCTGGGTTAGTCAGAAACCCTTGGTAATTCAGCATACGCGGCAACCGCGGGTAGGCGACGCCGCACCACAATGCCGCTGCCAACAACAGACTGATCGCTCTCACGTCGCCCTCCGCTCTTCAGGATCGGTGTGCAGATTGGCTAGGTTACACCGGTTGTTTTTGGATTTCCAGCCAAGGCATTGTCCGCCGGGGCAACGAAACTTAAGATGCTTTACGGAACGTAGTCGCCATCCGGATCGGTTCCCACTTGGCTATAGCTTCCGTGTCGGAGACTTCGTGTGCTCAAAAACTTGCTTGGTCACACGCGGCGCGACGAAGAAGCGGAAATATGCGTGCCGGAGTGAGACGCTACGCGTCGTTGCGAAAGCGCTAAATTCACTTGGCTGCCGTCCGATTCATTCGCGGAATCTCAATGTCCGCTATGGAGTGTGCAAGCTCGAAGGTCCCGATCTGGCCGTTCTGAGACCATGCGCCAACCACCTCTTTGCGACCCGAAGCAGACGTCCGCGCCAGAATAAAGGTGGGCTTTCGGAAATCGATCAAATCTGCTTACTGCGGGAATGCGTCAGAACGGCGTTTTCGGTCCGGCCGCAAGAACACGAAAACCGTCAGCGCGGTGAAGGCGAGACATGCGGCCACAAGGAAAGCGCTTGCCGGATGCACCAGCCACAACGCCCCGGCGATCAGCGATGCGGGCAGGTAGACAAGGCCGGTCACAAAGTTGTACAAACCGATCGCGGACCCGCGGCGCTCCAACTCAAGATCTGCGATAAACGCCTTGCTTTGGGCTTCATCGATCGAATAAAACACACCGTAGACGACGAACAGGATAATGACTTCCAATTGTGTGGTCGCGAGTGCGAAGCCGAGGCACATCAACAGATAGATCAGATAGCCCAGCATGATCATCCGCGCCCTGCCCATGCTATCGCCGAGCTTGCCTATCAGCGGTGCGGCAACGACGAATGCGATATTGAACAAGGCGTAAAGCAGCACAATGTCCTTGACTGCAAAGCCGACGCTGTGGGCACGCAACAGCAGAAAGCCGAAACTGAAATAGGCCAGCGAAAAGATTCCTGCTGTGACTAGGTAGCGCTTGAATTCCGGGCTGAGGGTTTTCCATGTTTCGAACATGTTTTCGCGTTGGTGCTGAACCCCCGGCTGATCCTTGATGAGACTCAGGACCACAATGCTGAGCAAGGCGGGAATGAGCGCGACCCAGAACAGAATCCGGAACGTCGAGGCTCCATCCCCCAGCCACGAGAGCAACCCGTACGCCACGAGCGGGCCGAGCACGGCGCCGGATTTGTCCAGAGCCTTGTGCACGCCGAACGCGTAGCCTCTTGTGTCTTTGTCGGCCACCGACGAAAGCCAGGCATCACGCGGCGGACCCCGGAAGCCTTTGCCCAGCCGCTCAATGACACGAAAGACACTCAGACCCGTGACGGAACTGGAGATCAACAGAATCACTTTGGCCAGCGTGGAGAATCCATAACCGGCCATAGCGAAGACTTTGCGTTTCCCGGACCGGTCTGACAACCAGCCAGCGAGGTAATTCAGCGAGGAGGCGGACAAATCGGCCAGCCCCTCGACCGTGCCAAGCAAAGCCGCCGATGCCCCAGCGATCGTTGTAAAGAAAATCGCGAAGACCGAAAAAATTATCTCGGAGCTAAGGTCAGTCAAGAAGCTCACCAGACCCAGCTTGAGCACGTCTGGATGGACGCCAAACTTCTTGTCTGCAGAATCATCAGGTGACATAGGGTCTATCATGGCCGCGCTTGGCACCCATAATCTAGGCTTGGATCAACGATATAGCAGTTTAACGGCCTGAGCGTCGGTATTTGACCGATCACCGTCCGCCGCAGCCGCCTGTCGATGTCAGGATGGTGGGGATGGTGTGGCGCTCCTCAGGGTTAAGGTCGATTCCGACACTCAACCTCATACCATGACCACCGCGCCTTCCGAAAAATGGCTCTTGCACATGATCTTGACCATTACTTAGAAAGGAAAATACCCCATGAGCGATCGAAAGATATTTTTTGACAGCGTATTGCCACTGCCGCCACAGCCAGGCCCGACAGCAGACGGAATGCTGCTCGCGGCTGCAGAGCCGCAGCATGGCGACGAAATGTTGGACGTCCACTTTTCGCTTGTACTGGCTCCAGATGCGCAAAAGCAACTCGAGGCAAGAGTTGCGAAAGGCGAGGTAGCGCCCCCGGAAGAACTCGACAAGATCTATACCTCGAATCCTGCCGACGCCGAGGCGCCGAAGGCCTGGTTGAAGGCGCAGGGCTTCGAGCTCACGCATTCGACGCCGGATGGTATTTATGCGCGCGCCAAAGTGAGCCAGATCGCCAGCAGCCTTGAAGTGAATATGAGCCGCGTCACCAAAGACGGAGTCACTTACAACGCAGCCAGCAATGCGCCCAGCCTGCCCTCGGCGTCACTGGAAAGGGGCAGACCATAGCCATCCTGATCGATACCTTCCCCTCCGACGCGGACCTCACCGCTTTCTGGACCCGAAACGGTATCGCCGCCACTCCGGCGCAAATTCAGAAGATCAACGTTTCGGGAGGAGCCCTCCCTGCTCCCAGTGGGGAGGAAACTTTGGACGCCTCATGGGCGAGCGGGATCGCTCCGGGTGCGCAGGTACGTATCTATGCCTCCGGCTCGTTGAGCTTCGTGGCGCTCGACCGAGCGCTCGACCAGATTATTGCGGACCTGCCCGCCCACCCTGGTATGCGGCAGTTGTCCATCAGTTTAGGCCTCGGAGAAACGTTCATGTCGCCCGCTGAAGTCGCCACGGAACACGCGAAGTTTCTGCGCTTTGCGGCTGCGGGCGTGAACGTATTCGTCTCATCCGGCGACGCCGGGTCGAATCCCGACGCCTCTGGCCATGCCTCGGCAGGACCGCTGCAAGCGGAGTATGGATCTTCCGACAGTTCGGTGATCGGCGTTGGCGGAACCTCCCTGACCCTGAATCCTGCCGGCGTGCTCGGGACGGAAACCGGATGGTCGGGCAGTGGCGGCGGTACTAGCCGCATCTTCCCCCGCCCGGCTTGGCAAACCGGCGCCTCGGGTTTCTGAATCCGCTCATCTACCCGCTCATGGGCTCGCCAGCGTTCCGTGGCGTCACGTCGGGGAGCAATGGTGCCTTTCACTGCGGCCCTGGTTACGACATGGTTACCGGCATCGGGGCGCCGAACGTTAGAGAGTTGATCGCCAGGATTCACTAATGGCGGGCAACCTATTGGCTCTGCCGGCCAGATACCCACGAGGACCTCCGAGCTTCTAAGAATCGATTAGGTCGATTCACTCCACCTCGAGTGGAGTTGGCCCGCGACGGACCTCCTACGATCGCGGCACGATACCCGCAGTGTCACCTCGCGTTGTCGTTCGAGGTGAGGTTAAGTGGTCACGCTGCGCAGTTGCCGCACATTTCCCGCCGGGGCGGTTTCCGGGTACGCCGACCATGCGATAAGCACCTCTGTTATCTTGGGCACGTAGCCGTCGAGGAACAAAATCATTTATTTCGGCACGATGCCGCGGCGTTCACGCATGCTCGGGCTGCGTAACTGGCAAACAACTGGCAAACGTAAGCTGAAAAAGAAAAAGAGTTAGTAGGCGCTAACCCGCTAACTCTCTTGTATCCTGGCTCCCCGACCCAACCAAAACTGGGCACCACTGGGCCGTTACAATATCTCTACCGTAGCCTGCGTTTTGCGCATCTGACCCGGCTAGCAGGTTGCGAAGCTCTTGCTAGCAGACTTGGGGGCTCCGACAGGCTGTCGTCGACCCATTCCCGTCATTCAATTCGCGTAGAAGCGGTCGTTCAACGGAGCCTTCCCCACGGGCCCATCTTTTACGCCACTCGCGCTCTTCGTACCGAAGCTCGAGTCTGCGAACAACGCGCACCATGACAGCGCTAATTATTGCGATGCCACGGCAAAGCGACACGTCACTACGGACCCACCGATTGAATGGCGAAATTCTGCTGCGATTGCTGCCAAATGAGAACGGTCGCCTTTCCGATCACCGGGAAATCCTGGACCGTTATTTGTTTCGAGGCTCCCGTTAAAAATTCGCCTGCCGGCACGCTCACCGTGAATTGGGTGGGAGTGCCGTGGACAACGCCGTTTACATACAGTAGTGCCGAATGCAAGCCCGCACCCAGCGTGTTGAAGTTAATGAGCAGCCCAAAACCGGTGCTGGTATTGGCGGCGCCGCACACGCTCGCCGTATCGGCCCGCGCCGATCCGTATGGAGCCTGGAGCGCGGGCTTGCCATCGATTGCGATGCCTATGTTCGAGCCTGCACAAGACCAGCCGGAAAGCAAGCCGATCCCGCTCTGAAAGCTGCCGGGTTGCGGGTTCTCCAGCGAGGCGGGCGCAGACGGCACCGTGATGCGGCCGATCCGGTTGCCCTTGAATTCCGTGAACCACATGTTGCCGTCGGGGCCGGCCGCGATACCAGAAGGGAACGCGCCGGCGCTGATGCCGGTGCTGTATTCGGTAACCAGCCCGGTGGTTGGGTTGATCTTCCCGATCCGGTCCGCCTCGTTTTCCGTGAACCAAAGGTTGCCGTCGGGGCCGGCGGTGATGCCCTGAAGCTCCGCGCCAGTGGTGATGCCGCTGCTGTACTCGGTGACCACCCCGTCCGGCGTGATCTTCCCGATCCGGTTGCCAACATATTCTACGAACCACAAATTGCCGTCGGGGCCCGCCGTGATGTCAAAAGGGAACGCGCCAGCACTGATACCAACGCTGTACTCGGTGACAACTCCGGCGGTGGTGATCTTCCCGATCCGGGGGGGAGAGCCTTCCGTGAACCACAGGTTGCCGTCAGGGCCGGCGGCGATGCCTATAGGCTGCGCGTTACCGCTGATGCCGCTGCTGTACTCGGTGATTACTCCGGCCGGCGTGATCTTCCCTATCCAGCCGTGATTAAATTCCGTGAACCACAGGTTGCCGTCAGGGCCGACTGTAATCCCGTACGAGGAGGCCCCAGCGGTGATGCCGGCGCTGTACTCGGTGACCACCCCGGCTGGGGTGATCTTCCCGATATGGTCGGCGCCGTTTTCCGTGAACCACAGGTTGCCGTCGGGGCCGGCCGTGATGCCGGTAAGATGCGCGCCAGCGGTGATGCCGCTACTGAATTCGGTGACGACCTGGGCCTGCGCGCCGCAGGCAACCAGCCCGAACAGGGCGAACCCCAAGCAGACTGCACCCGCCCAGGGCGTGATCGAACACCCGCCTCCGAAATCGCTACACATTGAGTACGAATGGTATCGCATGACCTTCTCCTTCTTCTACTTCCCGTTCATGGCGCAACGACATCGGACCGCAGCGGCGGGTCCGAGCGCAATCGCAATACTCCCTACCAGGTTTGAATCATCGTTGCTGCTTTTCCTGCTGTTTCTTCTTGGCAGCCGGTGTCGGCACTCATTTTTTTCATCGGCATAACGCTGCGCCTGGCGCTCTTGCCCGCGCCTCGATCCAGCGCGCGCGGCAGCACTCCGATGCTACGCGCATTAAAAGGGCAGCGGCCGAATATTTTCTCTGCACGTTACTTTGGGAAAACGATCGGTACCGATTGCCTACCCATAATTGGTTCCAGACGAGATTCTTGTGCATCGCAGCACGATCTGCTTGCCCCGTCGACGCGCTAGGCGCGCCAGGCCGTATCGTCGGCTCGCGCGGACGAGCCCAGATGAGTGAGGATTTTCACCCTATCATGAGCGCGGATGCCGCACCCGTGCGGCGAGTCGTTCCTTGAATTCCAATGGCGACATCACGACGTGGGTCATGCCATCCTGGTAGGCATGCATTAGTTGCAGCACAAGGTGGCCGGCGCGATGGCGTGGTGGCCTTTCACTGGCTGACGCTGAATAGGTGATACACCGGAACAGGCGTTCGCGTTGCCTGCGATGATCGGTAGCACC
>PLYG01000068.1 GCA_003153335.1 Betaproteobacteria bacterium
GCGCGTGCCGTCGTCGATGCCTGCCGCTATCCGCCGCTCGGGCACCGTTCCATCGCGGGCAACATGCCGGGCCTTGGATTTGCCGGCGTGCCTGTGGGCGAGGCCACGCACCGTATGAACGATGAGAACCTGGTGGTAGTAATGCTCGAAACGCCGCAGGCGATCGAGAACGCCGAGCAGATCGCCGCGGTCGAGGGCATCGACGTGCTGCTGGTGGGAACCAATGACTTGTGCGCCGAGATGGGCATCCATGGGGACTTCGCCAATCCCCGGGTTCCCGAGGCCTACCGCAAGGTGATCGCGGCCTGCGCCAAATACGGCAAGCATCCGGGCATGGGCGGCGTCTACGATCCCAAGCTCATGACCGAATACATCGGCCTGGGCATGCGCTTCATCCTCTCCGGCAACGACCTGGCCTTCCTGATGGCCGGCGCCCGCGAGCGCGCCTCGATGCTGCGCGCAATTCCGCTGTGATGACTCTTTCTCGTACGCCCCAAGGCGAAAGTCGCGCACTTTTGACGCGATCGACATCGATGCCCTGGCCCGGCTTCGCGATTTGGCACTGTCGAGGTTTGACACTTAGGGCCATTCGCCCTCATCGCTACAATTTTCCACGAAGAGTCTTGCCAAGCCCTTGTCGTTGGCCATATAGACTTGAAGGCTCGATGACTTAGGATAGGTACCTTCATCGCAGTCGACACTCTGTGTTGTTCCAATTACAACCTGTGCTCCTGGCTTTACGTTGCACGAAACCAAATGGTCAAGCGCACTCCAAGTATTGCAGATCGCATAGGACTCGCGGTATGCGTCTCGCGAACCCGCTGGCCTGGTAAGCGCCCACCACCTTCCATACGTTGAACTACCTTTGCTTGAATCGTAGACTCGATACATGCGAATGCTTTGTTCAACTACGAGTACCTTGCCAATGCAAACACCGCCTTTCCCCGTCGCACCACGTGCCTCATCGAGGAGAGCTTCATTGGAGGACTCGACGAGACCAACAGGAAGTTGTTCGACCAAACCGACGCACGCTACACCGTCAGTTGCTACTCGGTGGCGTCCAGCAGGTAAGATGGTGAATATTCACATCTGGCCATGCGGCACGTGAATAGCCGCGGTCATGCGGTCCAGCGCAGGCCTTGCTTTAGCCGTCCCCCCACAACGCCTGCATCGCAGCCAGCGCCGCCACCGCAGCGGTCTCGGTACGCAACACCCTCGGCCCCAACGAAAGCGGCGCAAACGCGGCGTCCCGCGCGGCGCGCTCTTCATCGGCGGTGAGTCCGCCCTCGGGTCCGGCCAGCAGCGCGATGGGTCCGGTCGGCGCGGCCAGATCGCGCAGCCGCGCGCCACCCTCGAACGACAGCACGAATCGCCGCGGCGCCGAGACCGCAGCCAGGCATTCGGCGAGGGAGACCGCCGGCAGGACTTCCGGGATCCGGTTGCGCCCCGACTGTTCACAGGCCCCGATCACGATCTGCCGCCAATGGGCGATGCGCTTGTCGGCGCGATCGCGGTCCAGCCGGACGACGGATCGCTGTGTCGTTACGGGCACGATGGCGGCTACGCCCAGCTCGACCACCTTTTGCAGCGTGTAGTCCATCCGGTCGCCTGATGACAGGCCTTGCAGCAACGTCATCTGCAAGGGGCTTTCGCGGTCCGCGGTAGTGACCGTAGAGATTGCCGCATCGGCCGCATCGCGATTGATCGCAACAAGCGAACCTAACGCCTCGCGGCCATCGCCCGCAAACAGAACCAGTTCATCGCCAACGCGCAGCCGGCGCACCCGGATCGCGTGATGAAAAGTCTCGGCCGGCAGCGTCACGGTCTGTCCAGGCGCCAGCGCCAGCGCGCAGTAAAAGCGTGGAGCGCTCAAGATTCGGCATCCACCCGCATCAGATGCACATGTTCGCCGGCAGGGCGAAACCCGACCCTGCGATAGACGCCGTTGGCGGTCGGATTTTCCGTATCGGCGAACAGATACAGCGGGAAGCGCCCTTGCGCCAGCAGATGGCGAGACAGGTCGCCCACCAGCGTGGTTGCATAGCCACGACCCCGATGTTCGGGCGGCGTGTACGCCGGTGCGATGCGCGCGGAGCGGATGGGAGTCTGTCGATATCCCGCGTGCACGACCGGGGCGCCGTCGACCTCCCAGAACCACGCGCCGCCGGTGCGCAGGCGGCGGTTCACCAGTTGCGGTATGTCGTCGACCGACTCGCGCACGTTCGCGTCTTCGAAGAATGCCCGCTGCCAGGCGCAGAGCAGATCGAAGTCGGCCTCACCGGCCTGGCGCATCGCGCCGGGTACGGCGGGAGCCGGGCTCACCGCCTCGAGTCGGTACAAGCGCAGGCCGACATGGGTACAAAACGGCGCACCAGCGAGTTGCGCGTAGGTCTCGGCTGTCGACTTTTCCGCGACGATGTCGGTGACAACCTGGCCGCCCTCAGCGATCGCGTGGTTCAGCGTTCGCAAAGTGTCGAGCCCGGCCGGTGTCAGAAACAGCGTGCCCTTCGCCGTCAGCAGCGCGGCGGCAAGCAGTTCGCCGGCGCCGGATACGGTGAAACCGGCGGGGGGCGTGTCACCGGGCTCGACCGCATGGCGCGAAGCGATCGCGAGCACTTGTGTATTGCCCGCTTCGTCGCGTTCCAGAAACGCCTGCGTATCGCGCCAGAACACCGCAGGATCGGCATGGCGATCGACGCGCACGGCCATGATCTGCTCCTACCGCGCGAGAAAGCTGCGCAGCGCGTCGAGCACCGCCTCCGGCGCTTCGGCCATCAATGCGTGGCCGCTACCCGCCACCTCCACCGTCTGCGCGCCAGGGATGGCTTGACGCATTGCGCCGGCTGCCCGGACCGGCGTCATCGCGTCGCGTTGCCCGAGTATGAACAGCGTCGGGCACTTGATCGTCGCGGCCGCGGCAAGACCGTTGGCGTAGGCGTTGCACGCGGCGAAATCGGCGTGCAGCACGCCGGGTTTCATCCGCTCCATCAGCCGCTTGTTCTCGCCCATCACCCAGAACCCCGGGCCTGGATTCGAGGGCTTTTGCGCATAGCCGGAATGCGACCAGATATTGATCATGTCGATCGCGGCCGGTTCGTCGTCGCGGGTGGCATTGAGCAAATCATCGGCGACGCGCATGGGAAACGCCGTGCCGACCAGCACCAGTTTTGCCACGCGCGACGGCTGGCGCGCCGCCGCTTCGAGCGCAACCAACGAGCCACCGCTATGGCCCACGACGCTCGCACGCCCGACGCCCGCGGCATCGAACAGCGCGAGCAGCCAGTCAGCCATGGCCTCGATGGACTGCAATGGGTCGCCCTCGCTGCGCCCGTGGCCCGGCAGATCGACCGCCAACACCGCGTACCCGTGATGGGCCAGGTAGCGCGACTGCAGGATCCACACGCTGTGGTCGTGCTGGGCGCCGTGCACAAACGTCACCGCCGGCAGCGCCGGATCGAAGCGCTTGCCGCCGGTGTAGGCGTACGCGCGCGCATTGTTCACGTCGAGGTACATGCCAGAAGTATAGCGGTTTGTGGCCGCCGCCTTGTCACTCGCCTCGCCGCCACGCAGCGTTGGAATCGATGGCGGCGAGGCCTGGAAATGCTGCGTTGCAGCGCCTTCCGGCGTCCGCGATTGGGCACAACATGGCCGGAATATTCGGATAGAATTCATCGCTTCGGCAGTGGTGGCATTGTGCCGCTGAATGGGCGGCGGCCGCAATCGCGACGATTTTGCGCGCTGCGTTGCTGTCGCCGATCCATGCCGCGTTCAACGTGAATGATTGAACAAACACGAGGAGAGAAACCATGAAGCTGTACTACCACCCGGTGTCCACCACCTGCCGGCCAATCATGATGCTGGCCGCTGACAATGGGATCAACCTGGACTACCAGGTCGTCGACTTGTTCACCGGCGAACACATGCAGGACCCTTACGTGGTGATCAATCCCAGCCGCCAGGTGCCGGCGCTCGAGGATGGCGACTTTCGTTTGACGGAGAGTTCGGCCATCCTGAAATACCTGGCCGATAAGGCCGGCTCGCCCGCGTATCCCAAGGACCCACGACAGCGCGCGCGTGTGAATGAACGGATGGACTGGTTCAATACCGGCTTCTATCGGGATCTTGGGTACGGTCTGATCTATCCGCAGGTGTTTCCGCATGTGCGCCGCCCCGACGACACGGTCCAGGCGGGAACTCTGGCCTGGGGGCGGGAGAAGTCCAATGCGTGGTTGAAAATCCTCGACGAAACCATTATCGGTCCTGCCAACGCCTACGTTTGCGGCAACGAACTGACCATTGCCGACTACTTTGGCGCCGCGATGCTGACAGTGGGCGAGGTGATTCATCTCGATTACTCGGCCTATCCCAACGTCAGCCGCTGGCTGGCGAACATGAAGGCGCGTCCGAATTGGAGCAAGGTCAACGAAGGTTTTTACCAGCACTTCGTCGCACCCTACAAGGACGCCAAGTTCCAGGGACTGTGAAACACGGGAGCAAGCCATGATCCGCAAGTTGCATCACAACGCGTACCGGTGCCGCGATTCCGAGGAAACCCGGCGCTTTTACCAGGATTTTCTCGGGTTGCCGCTGGCCGAGACCCTGGAGATAGGCGAAACCAAGTCCGGCCGCAAGACTTCCACGCTGCATACCTTCTACGAGCTGGACGACGGGTCGTACCTGGCGTTTTTCGAAGCGCCCGACATGCCGTTCGAATTCAAGAATCAGCATGATTTCGATCTGCACATCGCGCTGGAAGTCGCCCCCGAAGTGTTGCCGCATATGCTGGCCAAAGGCCGCGTTGCGGGCATCGAAACGCGCGGCATTTCCGATCACGGGATGGTGCACTCGATCTACTTCCGCGATCCCAATGGCTACGTGATCGAGCTGACCGCGAAGACGCCGGAGCATGACAAGCTGATGGACCCGGCGATCAATGGCGCTCGCGCCAAGATAGATCGGTGGCAAGCGGCCAAGGCGTAGCGCTAGACGCTGGATTGCGTCAGGATGTGACGCCTATCGCCAGCGCTCGATGCCGTTCGCGCCGGACAGGATTATTGCAGGATTGAAGGGCGTTTAGCAGCACGCGCGCCGGGTCGCCGCAGTGCGACTAACGCTTCCCGGCACAATACTTTGTCTACAACGAGGAGGTTGAAGATGGTGAAAGCAATGCAACGGTCGCTGGCAGCCGCAGCGGTTCTGGGCGCGCTTGGCGCGACGCTGTATGCACCGGGCGCGGCAACTGCCGCGGGTAAAGCCGATCCGATGATCGCGGGCGGCAAGTATCTGGTGACGATCGCCGGCTGCAACGATTGCCACACGCCGGGCTACGCCGAGAGCGAAGGCAAGACGCCGGAAAAGGATTGGCTGACTGGCGATATCCTGGGCTGGCGCGGGCCGTGGGGAACCACGTACCCCGTTAACCTGCGGCTCTATATGCAGAGGATGACCGAGGCGCAATGGGTGAAAGCCGCGCACGCGCTCAAGGCGCGCCCGCCGATGCCCGCCGTCAACGTGAGGGCGATGAAGGACCAGGACCTGAAGGCGATCTACCGTTACATCAAACATCTGGGTCCGGCCGGCAATGAAGCGCCAATCTATCTGCCGCCCGACAAGACGCCCAACCCGCCATTCGTCCAGTTCCCGAGGCTGCCGAAGTAATTCAAAGACAGAAATAACCTCCCTTCTCCCCGGGGGAGAAGGGAGCCCCGCGTTATTTCGACGCCGCGCGCAATCCCCGCCCCAGATCCTCGATCAAATCATCGGCCGCCTCGAGCCCGATCGACAATCGCATCGTGCCTTCGGTGATGCCGGCTGCGGCCAGGTCCTCCGCCGCGACGCGGAAGTGCGTGGTGCTGGCCGGATGAATGACCAGCGACTTGGCGTCGCCGACGTTGGCCAGGTGGCTCCACAGCTCGAGCGATTCGATGAAGACGCGACCCGCGTCGCGGCCGCCGCGCAGGCCGAAGGTGAAGATCGAACCGGCGCCGTCGGGGAGGTACTTCTGCGCGAGCGCGTGGTGCGGGCTCGACGGCAGCTCGGCGTAGCTCACCCAGGCGACCTCGTTGCGGCCGCTCAGGAACTGCGCGACCGCGCGCGCGTTCTCGACGTGCGCCCGCATTCGCAGCGGCAACGTTTCGACGCCTTGGATCAGCAGAAACGCGTTCATCGGCGACATCGCCG
>PLYG01000045.1 GCA_003153335.1 Betaproteobacteria bacterium
GACAGGTCAATACATATCAGCGGGGGTTTCACAATTGTAGCCGCTGCCTCGAAAGGCTTGCTGGACGGGCATCTTCTCGAAAAGGGTGACCGACAAAATCTGTAGCAAAGTGTAGAGGGAGGCATCGAGTTGCATTTCCTTTTTGATGATGGCTACCAGCACATAAACCGAGNNGATCTGGGTCTTCACCGCGTTCTCGGAGGTGCCGTAGAAGCGCTTGATGCGCAGATGCTGTTTGATCCACTTGAAAAAAAGTTCGACCTGCCAGCGGGCTTTGTACAGAGCGCAGATCGTCAATGCAGGCAAGGTCATCTGGTTGGTCAGAAACACCAGCGTTTTGCCGGATTCGGGATCCTTGAAACGGATCCGGCGCACATGATCGGGGTAGTCGCGCGAGGTGTGATAGCCATTGAGGGCGATGTGCTGATCGCACATAACGCCAGTAGTCCGATCGGTCGCCGTCGAATAAACGCGGTGCGCATCGAGATTCGATTTGGCGCGGGTCACGAAGAAGCTGCCAGCCTGATGCATCAGGTGCAGTCGCTTGAAGTCCAGATACCCGCGGTCCATGACGTAGAAGGCGCCGGGTTCGGGCATCAATATATCGAGAACGTTTACGTCGTGCAGCTTGCCGTCCGAGATGTGAATGAAACTCGGAATGGCCCCGCGCAGATCGAGCAGCGTGTGCATCTTGACCGCTGCCTTGGTCGAACGAAACAGCGCCCATGGAAACATCGACAAGCAAAGGTCGATGGTGGTCGAGTCCAGCGCATAGGCGGCCGCGTCGAGGTCCATGCCAAGGTCTTCGTTGGCGTAGAGCTTGCGCGCCTGGAGCATCAGCCGTTGCGCCAACTCGGCATAGATGCGCCAGTTGCGGCTCTCGTTGGCCTCGGCCAGTGTGGAACGCCGCACCGGAGAGCGGAACCCCATGGGATAAAGCTTGGCAGGCTGTGCGCTCAAACAAGCTTCAATGTCGCGCAGGCTCTCGCGNNGCGAAGTCGGCATAGATGCGCCAGTCGCGCGTTTCGTTGGCGTCGGCCAAGGTAGCGCGCGCTACCGGCGCGCCAATCCCCATTTGATAGAGCTTGGTTGCTTGCGCCGACAGGCAGACCTCGATATCGCGCAGACTCTCGCGATAGGTCAACTGCGCAAAGGCCATGACGCGGAACTGCTCGGCACAGGGAAACGTCCGTATACGATGGTTGCCACCGTAGCGAGCAACGATGCGATGGAAAGTCTTCCAGGGCAGGAAGTCCATCACCTGAGCGAACAGCGTCTTGCCAACATACATCGCAGCCTCCGGCTAGGCAAAAGCCGAAAGACTGCCATATCGACGCCTCGCCGTTCAAGTCGGAGACATCTTGACAAGTCTGGAAACCCGCGCCGTTATTGGCTTTCAACAAGATACCCCCATTCTTAACCGGACACTACTGGCTATTTATCTTGAATACATGCCTTGGTTTTCCCCGCTCTATAACGAGGTTCTGGAATTCCGCGACGGCAAGGCCATTGTTCCAGAACGGCCGGGCTGGGGGTTTACATTCAATGCCGGCTACATCAAGAAACTGAATGAGCATGGCTGAGATAGGGCGGTGCCTGGCTGTGAAGCCGGGGAACAACGGCTGCGTCAGCGAGTCTTCTTCCGCACCAGGCTCACCCCGGCCAACTCCTCCAGCACGGTGGCGATCACCGCGCTGGTAAGCTCGCCCTTGCCTCGCCCCAGCGCGGCGCTCAATAGCTGGCGAATGGGGCCCAGAGTGAAGAGCGGCACACCCAGACGCGCCGCCAGGGTGTGGGCCAGGCCCATGTCCTTGAGGGCGTGCACAGCCTTGAAGCCGGGGGCGTAGTTCCCGGCCACCACCTGGTTTGGCACCGCGTTGTGCAGGGGGCCGTTGTCGGCATTGGTGGAGGTGAGCACCTTTAGCATCAGATCCACATCCAGCCCCGCCTTGGCCCCCAGCACCAGGGCCTCACAGTCCGCCGCCAGCAGGCTTTGCGTCAGGATGTTGTTGATGACCTTCATGGTAATGCCGGCACCCGGGCCGCCGCAGTGGAAGATATCGGTGCCCATCGCCTGCAGCAGAGGATGCACCACCGCGAAATCCTCCGGGCTGGCGCCCACCATGAAGATCAGCGTCCCCTCTTCCGCCTCCTTGGGGCTACGATTCAGCGAGCAGTCGATCATACGGTAGCCGGCCCCACACACCGACCGGCGCACCTGCTCGCTTACCGCCGGATCGATGGTGCTGGAATCCGCCACGAAGGTCCCCGGGTGGGCACCGGCCAGCACGCCGTCGGGGCCGAGAATCACTTCCTCCACCTGCGGCCCATCCGGAAGCACGGTGAACACGAAATCCACCTTCTGAGCCAGTTCTCTTGGCGAACCGGCAGCTTTGGCTCCCAGCCTGACCAAGCGCTCCGCGGCCGCCGGGCTGGCGTCGAAAACCGTAAGATCGTACCCTTTGCGCTGCAGGGTACGCGCCATTCCCCCACCCATCAAACCCAGACCGATCACACCTACGCGTGCTTGTGCCAACTTAACCTCCGGATTGAAATATGCCAACTCCTGCCAAAGGAGCATCTAAATACCCGCACCTCGGCGGCGCGTTCGAGATAGTAGACATCGTCGAACGCCTGGGCGACGTTAGGCCCGACAACGATCACACCGTGGTGCACCAGAAATTTTCCGCACCAGAGGCCTTTGAGTCGAAAGGTTTTCTATTTGCCGCAGAGTGGTGCGCCATGCATGCGGCACATGATGTTGAGCAGTTCGGGAATCATTTTTTCACCCCCCCCCCACATTCGAAGCGGTGACAAAAGTCTGATGAACCGCCTCGCCGACAAAGGCACCGACCTGAAGCTCTTCTGCCATGTGGGTGAAGTACCGCAGGTCCTTGCCAGCATTGATCAAGGAGAACAACATGCTTCCAGGCTCCCCGCTGTCGAGAAAGGGAATCAGGCGTTTGAGGACAACGCTGTCGCTCCCTCCGGTTGCCAGCACCTGGGTCAGCACTTTGCGGTCGATCCCGGCCTTGCCTGCGCAGGTATAGGCTTCAGCCAGCAAGGCCAGGGTGCCCAGGGAAATGTAGTTGTGCAGCAACTTCATGCGATGGCCGGAACCGACCTCACCACCGATGTAGATAGTTTCGGCATAGGCTTCAATCAGCGGGCGGACCTCCGCAATCGTTGCCGCATCTCCACCGAGCATGACATTGACACAGCCATCTTCGGCGTGCTGGGGGGTACGGGTCATCGGGGCATCGACATAACGTCCGCCTCGCGCCTGTACCGCAGCCGCCACCTTGACGGTCGACACCGGGTCTGCCGTGGTGGCATCCACGACAACGGCACCCACCCCCAAGCCTTCCAGAAGACCGTCCGCGCCGTAGACACAAGCTTCGACCTGGGGCGATCCGGTGACACAGATGAACACCATATCGGCACCGCCCGCCACCTCTTTTGGGGTCGCAACCGTTTGCGCGCCCATTTTTTTCAAGTCATCCACAGGCTGGTTGCCTGGATGCTCAAGCAGGGCCATGGCGTGCCCCTGCTTGAGCAGGTTTTTCGCCAAGCCGTGTCCCATCATGCCCAAACCGATAAAGCCAAGTTTTCTTTTTCCAAACATGTCCATTCCTTTGATTACCTCGTGTCCAATCAGCTTGCATACTCGGGATGTTCGTGATCGAGCTTGCAACGCAGCGCATCAAGATGCAGCCGTGCCCAGCGCTCGTCGACAACGGCATCGGTCATGGTCCAATCTCCTGAGCGGGTGTTGGCGCCGCGCGGCGAACCACGGGTTGCGGCTCGGGCAGCGTGCCGTCGACCGCGAGATGACAGGCGACGGCGCGACCATCGGTGAGAGCGGTCAATGCCGGGTCATGCTCGCGGCAGCGCGCTTGCGCAAACGGACAGCGCGGTGCGAAGCGACAGCCCGGCGGGATCGCCAACGGGCTGGGGACGTCGCCGGAGAGTTCGTGCCGGTGGCGATCTTCGCGTGGATGCGTGATCGGCACGGCCGAAAGAAGCGCACGCGTATAGGGGTGAGTTGGACGCTCGAACAGGGCGTCGGCGGTCGCGACCTCGACGATGCGGCCGAGATACATGACGGCGATCCGCGTCGAGATGTGCCGCACGACGGCGAGGTTGTGCGAGATGAACAGGTAGGTGAGTCCGAGGTCCCGCTGCAGATCCTGCATCAGGTTGATGATCTGCGCCTGGACCGACACGTCGAGGGCGGAGACCGNNGCCGCCCGAGAACTCGTGCGGATGGCGCGCCGCGGCCGTGCGCGGCAGGCCGACCAGGTCGAGCATCTCGGCGACGAGACGGGAGCGCTCGTGCCGTGCGCCAATGCGGTGGATGGCATACGCTTCACCGATGATCGACTCGACCGTCATCCGCGGGTTGAGCGACCCGAACGGATCCTGGAAGATGATCTGCATGTTCTTGCGCCGCTCGCGCATCGCCCTGCGGCCGAGTGTCGTGAGGTCGGTGCCGTCGTGGATGATGGCGCCCGCCGTCGGCTCGATCAGGCGCAGCAGCAGGCGGCCGGCGGTTGACTTTCCGCATCCCGATTCACCGACGAGGCCGAGCGTTTCTCCCTTGTGGATCGCGAGATCGATGCCATCGACCGCGCGCACGAGGGCTTTCGTGGCGACGCCGAGCGTGCCGCCACGGATGCCAAAGTGCTTGACGAGGCCGCGCGCCTCGATGAGCACATCGGCGCCGGCGGTTCCGGTCATCGGGCGAACTCCGGCGTGACGCGTGCAGCCGGCGCGGCGGCATAAGGCTTCACACACGCGACCCCGTGTTGCGGCGACAGGAGTCGCATGCGCGGAGGTGTCGCAACGCAGGCGTCGCGACGGTGGGCGCATCGCGGCGCAAAGCGGCAGCCCGCCGGCATCGCGCCGACCGTGGGCACCGCACCATCGATCGTGGCGAGCCGGTCGCGGCGCATGGCAAGGTTCGGAATCGACGCGAGCAACGCCTGGCTATAAGGGTGCGCCGGCGCGTCGAACAACGTTTCAACGGCCGCCGTCTCGGCGACGCGACCGGCGTAGAGGACCATCACGCGATCGGCGATCTCGGCAATCACGCCGAGGTCATGGGTGATCAGCATGAGCGCCATGCCGGTATCGCGCTGCAGCGAGCGCAGCAGATCGAGGATCTGCGCCTGGATNNGCCGCCCGACAGCTCGTGCGGGTAGGCGGCAAGTCTGCGCTCGGGCGACGGCATCTCGACCCGGTCCAGCAGCTCGAGCGCCTTCTTCCGCGCCGCAGTGGCGGAGAGCCCGCGCCGGCGGTGCAGCACCTCCTCGATCTGCGCACCGACGCGCATGATCGGGTTGAGCGAGGTCATCGGC
>PLYG01000416.1 GCA_003153335.1 Betaproteobacteria bacterium
TCTTCTCGTCGCAACACAGCACCAGCGCGTGCTCAGGCGGGGACATGTACAGACCGACGATGTCTTCGAGCTTCTCGACAAACTTGGGATCGCGCGACACCTTGAAGCCCTTGACCAAGTGCGGCTTCAAGCCGCGTGCCTTCCAAATGCGCTGGATCGTGGTGTCGCTCACCCCGGCCACCGCCGCCAGCGTCCGCGTGCTCCACTGAGTCGCGGCCTCCGGCTTGGTCTGCGTGGTCAACCGCACGATCTCTGCCGGGTCGATCTTGGGCTTGCGCCCGCCACGCGGCAAGTCCTGCTCGATGGCCTTGAGTCCACCGACGGCATAGCGCTCACGCCAGCGTCCGGCTTGAATCCGGCCTACGCCGAGAATCTCGCCGATCCGGTAATTATCCAGCCCGTCAGCCGCCAGCAGTACGATGCCGGCGCGGCGCGCCAACCGCACCTCCGCGGTATTCGAATGCGCCAGCTTCACCAGCTTCTCCCGCTGCGCCTCGTCCAATTCAATCGTACTTGCCTTTCGCATCGCTACCTCCAAAGTGCATCGTATACACCTTCGAGTCGGCGAGTGTTAAATAGTTCCATTAAGTACGAAGCACTACACTAGTTTGGTATCGATCGCATGTCCAGCACAAGACCATCTAATGCTCGACAGCACGTTTCACAGTCGCTGTGGCATCAGCCAGTTGGGCTGACAGCGCTTCATATATCCTATCTAGAATTGGGCCGAATCCAGTTGCTTCCTCACCGGGCGCAATACCAAAACGCTGCAATTCCTCCGTTACCCGCGTGCCAATATCTGTTGACTTGTGCGCCTTAATAAGTCTTAGGTCATAAATAGCGAATAAATGCGCAACTGGTTGCGCGGGTTTTGTTCCGTCCCGAGTGAGCCTATCCCACACTCGCGGCCCCTCCTTGCTTAGAGCCAGGCCTGTTGCATTTGAGACTTGCGCTAACCGCAGAATGCAATCCAGCAATTTCAGGCTGCCAAAATCGGCGATAGCTTCGGAGGGGACACCGAGCGCCCGCAGTACCTTCCGCAATTTACTCTCAACTAGCCCTTCCACAACAAGCTTACTAAGGCTTACACAGCGGTCGAGGAAAGCGTCTCTTGAACAATTCAAAGGCACATGGCGCGCAATGACCTCAGTATCAGGAAACGACCACCAGCCATGGTATTCAAGCGCGCCCTTTCGCAAACCGACGAAATCTTCGACCCTGACGTCGTTAAGTCCGGCGACTCCCGCAAGGTCTGCTAGTTCTTCACCCAAATCAGCCAACGCGAAAGTGACCTCTTTCGCTCGTATCGCAATATTTCGCTCTCGGAGGATAGCTGGGTACGCGGCGTCTGGTATCCGTGGAACAGCGAACTTGTTCCAGTGGCGTACCACGTGAGGTGGTGCTCCTTCGTAGAGCTTCTTGAGTTCCATTCGGATTAGGTTTCGTCCGATCCTGTAGCAATATCCGACGCTCCACTGGGTGCCGAAGCTCACGGAACCACGCTCTGGTTGAATGGCAAACCCGGGCCTACCCTCGAAGTCACCAAGCACAAAGTCGTCAACATAGATATGGTCAGACATTTTCATGCTTCGAGCCATTCCCTTAGTCACCGCTTTAGAGAAACCCGGCCAAATCAAACCTTCGCTTTCCAATGTGTCTTCGGTGATTGGCAGTGGCCCGGGCACTGCTATGAGTCGGCCACCCCAAACCTGCGTCGCTACAATATTGCGATTCTCAATATATCTGTGGATCTGAAATACACAGTCCGGAAACTTGATCTCCGCAGATTCGCGGCTGCCGAGCTCCTTCTCCATAACCACATCCGTCTGTCCCCACCGTTGCTCCCAAAATACCTGAATCAACGCCATATTTCTAAGTGAAAGGTAATCCTGAAGGTATTCCCTTCGTATCGAAACAAACGCCGTTGTCGCACGGGGGAATGCCCAAACCGATGGCCCTGTTATTTTCACAACATCGTGCACAGGACCAGCTGGATCATCCCAGAACAACATGCCTTCGTTTGCGCCTCGAGAAGAGAGTCCATATGTCATTAGAAACTTGGGGTCGAGTTGCAGTACAGTCTTGTCATGGGAGGACCACGACAAGACTAATGGTTCGTATCTATCACTCGGAAGATCGCTGGCGCCAATCCAGAAATGAGGCTCGTAGATCGAGCCGCGAAAGAAAGAAGGATGAGGCCCGCTAGCGCTGACATCGCATTCGAGCTTAGCAAGGGCTCCTGTGACCTCGTCCAGTTCACCTATTGGCACGAGTGCCGAAAACGTCGTTCGTTGTCCAGTGTGCGGCTTTTCGTCAATGCTTTTTATCTCGGCCACAGTAATGTGAGTGTGTTCCCAAGGATCCTCCTTGGGAATATGGGACAGATGACTGGGCCACCAATGATCATTCATCGCAAATTCCATTAATAACTCGGTGATGGCTAAGCGAATCTCGTCCAATCTATCGCATCTCTGCCAAGGTTCCTGTACGGAGATACCTAGCAAAGCGCTCAAATAGCCAACTGAGATTTCCCCGGACAACCCTTCGACCCCAGCTTGCTGATTGCTCCGATAGGTCCGCGATGGCCAAGAATTCGTTGACATTTGCGGGCCCCGCAGAGAGCACTCGCGCTAGGTCGCTCAGTATTTGTTGTCTGCCCATGTCTCCGCGATACCAACGCGACTGAATGCCCGCCTGGAGCCCAAAGTTGCGCAGGTCCAGCCTCACCAGATCGATCAATCTGACGCCGTCGAGCTCATACTGATCAACCACGATTCGGGACAGTTCAGAAAAGGAAAGGCAACCGGTCTTAACCGTACAACTTACCTCAGGATTTATTGTTGTCCAACCTGCGACCGTTGCAGGCTTCACCCGATCTGGAAACTCTCGCCTGAGGCCTTCCGAGAACTTAATGTAAGCATTGGAATATTGTTGGTTCGGATCGTAGTCGTTTGCAAACAGGCGAGCGACCTGCTCCGCGGTGGAAAGCGACTCAGCCTCGCGATCAAAATCGTTGCCACCAGCCGATCGGAGGCAAATCGCGACATCGTCCGCCTCGCGAAGTGCATCGGGCCTCAGCTCCAATAAGATTGGACCGTATGGATTAGGGACCGGGGCCGTGTTTTCGCGCTTCCATTCGGATGCGGCGAACGAGAAACCAAAATCGGAAAGATTTCCAAATACTTTCGACGAAGATCCACTCCTACGATCCGCATCGTCAGTCGCAAAAAGCGTGTATGGAAGTCCTGAATCTTCCAATCGCTCTCGGCAAGGAATTCCCCCGAATTCAAGATACGTTCTGAAATCCTTCAGCTGACACGCATGATAAAACTTCGCGCCCCGCATCGCGAAGTGATCTATAACGCTCGCGATCTCATTCCCAAGAAGAAGTGCCATCCGTTGCCTCTTCGCCAAATAACGATCGCTGCCCCTTTCGCCCCGACCCCAATTGGGGAGCAGGCGCTTGAGTGGCCGATAAATAACTACTTATCCGCTGCCTTAGTCGATCGGCGTCGACAGCGAGCCTTTCGGCCACGGTCGGGCGAAGTCGAGCCCACACTCCCTCGGCCTCCCCTTCGGCCAGGCCCAGTTTCGAAAATCGCCATCTCTTTTCGCGCTCCCACCATCGACTTTCGACGAGATGCGAACATACGCCACTCTCTAGGTAGAAGGAGAGCCAAAGTGCAATGTTCGATCGTACGCCCATCTCTTCGGCGACTGCTCGTATTGTTGATTTGCCCTTTGGCGTGTGCTTATCGATCGCAATCCAAAATAGGAACTCGCTGGTGTCGTCAGTAGGAATGCTCTCAAGCATGGGCAGAGAGCACTTTGCCGCGAACAAAGCAGTTGCATAGGCAAAGGCCTTATCCCACGGCCACCCAGCCTTTTTCGAACCCTCCAACGCACGGACCGCCAACTTCCGCGCCTCCTCGTTACGAGGAATACCCTCGGATTCGACCCAGGCCCAAAACTTCTCTCGGGAAGTAATGGCCTTCGCTATGACACGAATGAACCAATCACCTTCGTCACCATTCAGAACCGATTGGTCTCCTTGAGACAGAGCATATGCGAGTGACCCAAGGCCAGCTGCGTCTTTGTTCTTAACGCTCCGACATAGCGCCAGATAGTGACCGAGAATCTCTGCTTCTGACCGGCCGAAGGATACAAGTTCGACATAGGGCCACGCTTCTTCGAAAGTCATTACTGCAAGACGGGTTCGAAGCCAAGCCAACTCGTCCCTTTCAGCCACCAAGTAGCGAAAGGTCGCGCGGACAATAGGTGCGTTGCCACGCCGAATGGCCTTTTGAAGTAAGGACCGAGCTTCTTGATCGGTGTCTGGGCTAGCTTTCCGGATTGCCATATTTGTTAACTAGCAATCACAATAAGCTTGATCAACGTGGGCGACATCATCGGTACTTCCTGAACTGCCCAACCACTACCCCAAAGATCTCCAAATCACCCATTGGACGAATTGTCGGGTAGGCCTTGTTTTCCGGCTTGAGAACAAAACGGCCCTTTTCGTTCTGCAGGCGTTTGAGCGTGAATTCATTGTCGAGCATCGCAATGACGATGTCGCCATTCTTGACCGTGGTTCGCTTTTCGACAACGACTA
This sequence comes from Betaproteobacteria bacterium, assembly GCA_003153335.1. Lineage (GTDB taxonomy): Bacteria > Pseudomonadota > Gammaproteobacteria > Burkholderiales > Casimicrobiaceae > PALSA-1005. Next base: position 4,613 of record PLYG01000416.1, read on the forward strand.
CGTCACCTGGTCGAATACCTGCATCGATCATTGAATCTCCCTTGACTGTAATGAATACAGTGCGAGACGGGTGCGAAACCAATTGCTCGTCGATGCTCATCATCTCCGGAAACGAGTCCAACGCTGAGCTGGGCGCCCCAGCCCGTACGCTTTCCGTGATCGGAATTCCAAAGAAGTTTTTTCCCGGTTTCAGCCGGCGATCTGGAGAACTTTCAAGTAACCCGGCGGATTTCATGCGCACGACCATGCCCGCAACAGAAGCCTTGGACCGCAATCCAACCAATTGACCGATCGACGAATACGAAGGCAGTACACGGTGTCGGGAATAGTAATCCCTCAATCTTGCAAAATATTGACTGTCGTCGTTCATAACGCTACCATACCGAACGAACGTTCGCCAGTCAAGAGAGGACAAATGCTAACTTCGCGGGACAACAATGCAGTTCCTGCCGCGTACCAGGGGCGAGAGCAGGCTTACATCAAGCACAGACTGCTTGAGGCATACCTTGAAAAGCTGTGCATGATCGTCGGAATGAGTTCCGATGGACTTGGGATAACCGAACTGTGCTACGTAGACTGCTTTGCAGGCCCTTGGCTTGATGAGAGCGAAGGTCTGGGAACGACTTCAATTGCAATTTCGCTGGGCATTCTTGAAAAGTGTCGAAGAGGCCTGTTTGATCGCGGGAAGCAGCTTCACTTTCGGGCGTTGTACGTGGAAAACGACGAAAAGGCATTTGGCCGTCTGGAACGACATTTGAAGGAGCACACGCCGCCGGGCATCGAGACCAAAGGTCTGCGCGGAGACTTTGTCGCCTTGCGGACGCAAATTCTGGATTGGTGCAAGCGGGGGTCATTCGCGTTTTTTTTCATCGATCCGAAGGGTTGGACGGATGTTGGTGTCGATGTTCTGAAGCCGCTCTTGCAAAGAGCGCAATCGGAGTTTCTGATTACATTCATGTACGATTTTGCGAACCGCGCGGTATCAATGCAAGATTTTCAAGTCCAGATTAGTGAGCTGCTCGGTGAGCGCCCAAAAGTGAGCGGACTTTCTCCGCCAGATCGGGAAAAAGCAGTTCTGCGAACGTACCGCAGAAACCTCGAGGCATGTGTGTACTCAAACACGCAGTGGCCAGCTCGTTCAGCGTACGTTCGCGTGCAGGACCGACTAAAAGATCGGACAAAATATCATCTGGTTTATTTGACCGGACATCCTCTGGGAATTGTCAAGTTCATGGAGATTTCAGAGAAGCTCGATATCGTGCAAAAGCATACCCGCGCGGTGACCAAGCAACGCAGTCAAATCGAAAAGAGCGGACAAACCACGTTGTTCGAGGCCGGTGAGTTCATTAGTGAAGATGATGGACGTGTGAGCGGAGATGAGGTGGAACAGTATTGGCTGTCGAAGCTCTCAGATGTGCGAAGAATGTTCGGCAACACCGAATTCGCTGGCATACTTGAGGAAACAGACTGGTTTCCAGGGGACCTCCAGCTCGCGCTGGGCCGACTCATGGATCAGGGAAAGATCGTGAATATCGACGCGAAGGGGAGGCGGAAGACACGCTTCTTGCACTATGACTTGGGGCGGGGGGAGCGTCTGCAGCTTACGGGAGGCAAGCCATGAGCACGCAAAGCAAGATTGAATGGACCGAACAGACTTGGAATCCAACCGTGGGCTGCACCAAGGTTTCTCCCGGATGCAAGAACTGTTACGCGGAAACAATGGCACACCGGCTCAAAGCGATGGGGGTCAAAGGGTATGAGAATGGATTCCGCCTTACTGTAATGCCTGAAAGGCTTCCAGAGCCGCTTGAGCGTCACAAACCGACTGTTTACTTTGTGAACTCGATGTCGGATCTCTTTCATGAAAGGGTTCCATTTGAGTTTATCCATCAAGTGTTTGAGGTGATGGGTCACGCGCCGCAGCATACATTTCAGGTGCTTACGAAGCGGGCTAGTCGGATGGCCGAATTCTGCAAGAACATTCTCGTGCCGCAAAATGTTTGGCTTGGCGCCTCGGTAGAAAACAGGAAACACGGCGTGCCTCGAATTAATGTGCTGAGATCAATTGATGCCAAGACCAGATTTCTGTCGGTGGAGCCGCTACTCGAAGATGTGGGTAACATCAATCTGGCCGGCATTCACTGGGTGATCGTTGGCGGTGAATCAGGACCCAAAGCGCGGCCGATGAAGCCGGAATGGGTAGATACCGTCAAGCGGCAGTGCGACGCCGCCGGAGTTCCATTCTTCTTCAAGCAGTGGGGCTTATGGGGCGCGGACGGCCAAAGGCGATCCAAACGCGCGAATGGACGGAGTTATCAAGGGCGCATTTGGGATAGCATGCCTGAGTTGCGTGTTGAACCTGCGTAGCGACTAACGGTTCCGTTCGCGAGTGGTCCAAGATCCTCGAGTTCTACAACAACATTCTCGACAATCTCTTCATCACCGCCGATACGGCTAAACAGGCAGCGGTCACCAACGGTGCAGCGGGACCCGGTTGGAACGGCGAGGCGTCGTGATGTGCGTGCCGGCGAAGTGAATCCGAAGCCGGGGCTGGTCCGGTGATTCGCCGCAATCCGACTGCCGGTTGCGGCCTGACTCGCGAATCTGCTAGGCTGACCCCGGTAACCGGCTCTGCCGGAAGGAGTCGCGGATGGAACGGTCGTTCAAGAAGGAAGTCGAGCTCCTGAAACTGGGCGCGGGGCAGGTGTTTCACGGCGAAGGCATACTCGCGGTGACCAAGGCGCTGCTGCAGTCGGGGGTGTCGTACGTCGGCGGGTACCAGGGCGCGCCGGTGTCGCATTTGATGGATGTGTTGGCCGATTCGCGCGACATCCTGGACACGCTGGGCGTGCATTTCGAACCCAACGCGTCCGAGGCGGGTGCGGCCGCGATGCTGGGCGCCTCGATCAACTATCCGCTGCGCGGCGCCGTCACATTCAAGTCGACCGTCGGCACCAATGTCGCCTCCGATGCGCTGTCCAATCTCGCCTCGGCCGGGGTGCGCGGCGGCACCTTGCTGGTGCTGGGCGAGGACTACGGCGAGGGCGCCTCGATCATCCAGGAGCGCACCCACGCCTTCGCGATGAAGTCGCAGATGTGGCTGCTCGATCCGCGNNCGCGCCTGCCACGTGCACGGCAGCTATGTGTGCAAGGACAATCGCGCGCCGGCGATTTCGCGCAATGCGCTGTTGAGCGATCCCGACTTCGACTACGGCCGCATCTGCCTGCCGCCCTCCACCTACGCGCAGGAAAAGCAGAAGGTCGACGTCCGCTGGCCGGCGGCGGCCCGCTTCATCCGCGAACATCGGCTCAACGAAGTGTTCGACGGCGAGCTGGACGAAATCGGCATCATCCTGCAAGGCGGGATGTACAATGCAACGGTGCGCGCGTTACAGCAACTGGGCTTTGCCGACGTGTTCGGCACGAGCCGGGTGCCGCTCTATGTGCTCAACGTCACGTATCCGTTGATCCCCGAGGAAATCTCCGCATTCTGCGCGGCCANNCTGTTCGGCCAAGCGCGCCGTGCTGGTGGTCGAAGAAGGGCAGCCCAACTACCTCGAGGAGGCGCTGCACGCGGCACTGCGCCGTGCCGATTTGCAGACCAAGGTGTTCGGCAAGGACGTGCTGCCGATGGCGGGTGAATATACCGGCGAAGTCGTCGTGACCGGCGTGGCGCGATTTCTGGAAGCGGCGGCGCCGCGCGGGCTGGATCCGGCGCAGGTGCATGCGGTGATCGACGCGATCACGGCGCCAAAGAAGCAGGCCGCGGCGCTGCTCAAGGAAGACGTACCCATCCGTCCGCCTGGATTCTGCATAGGCTGCCCCGAACGGCCGGTGTTCTCCGCGATGAAGCTCCTGGCGCGCGAGACCGGCGAGTACCACGTCTCGGCCGACATCGGCTGCCATACCTTCGCGACGTTGCCGCCGTTCAATCTGGGCAACACGGTGCTGGGATACGGTCTCGGCCTCGCCAGTTCGTCGGCGGTCGGGCCGATGTTCGACAAACGCGTGGTCACCGTGATGGGCGATGGCGGTTTCTGGCACAACGGCGTGTCCTCGGGTGTGGCCAACGCGGTATTCAACAACGACGACGGCGTGCTGATCATCATGAAAAACGGCTACACATCGGCCACCGGCACGCAGGAAATTCCGTCGTCGCTGCACCAGAGCCAGCCGAATCGCAGCAACGCAATGACCATCGAAAAGACGCTGACCGGCCTTGGCGTCAAATGGATGAAGCCGGTTTACAACTACAACGTCGCAAACGTGCTGAAGACGCTGCGCGCGGCGATGTCGACGCCGTACAACGGTCTCAAGGTCATCATCGCCGATGCCGAATGCATGCTGGAGCGCCAGCGCCGCGTGCGCCCGCAGTTGGCGGCGCAGTTGCAGCGCGGCGAGCGCGTCGTGCGCACGCGCTTCGGCGTGGATGCAGACACCTGCACCGGCGACCACTCCTGCATCCGCCTCTCCGGCTGCCCGTCGCTGACCATCAAGGATAGCGGCGATCCGCTGAAGGTCGATCCGGTCGCGCATGTCAACAACGGCTGCGTCGGCTGCGGGCTGTGTGGAGAAGTCGCGCACGCGGCGGTGCTGTGCCCGAGCTTTTTCCGCGCGGAGATTGTGCAAAATCCGAGCGGCTGGGATCGTTTCATCGCCCGCGTGCGGACAACGGTGATCGGCTGGATGCAGCCGCGGGAGCGCGCCGCGTGAGGGCAGTAACCGATCTGCCGCAGCGCCCGCTGACCATCCTCATCGCCGCACTCGGCGGCGAAGGCGGCGCGGTGCTGGCCGACTGGATCCGCGATGCGGCGATCGCCGGCGGCTTCCCGATCCAGGGCACGTCGATTCCCGGCGTCGCGCAACGCACCGGGGCGACTACCTATTATCTCGAGCTCTATCCGGTGCGTGAAGCGGAACTGGGCGGCTTGCAGCCGGTGTTCGCATTGACACCCAGCCCCGACAACATCGACCTGATGGTCGCCTCGGAACTGGTCGAGGCCGGACGCGCGATGCAAAACGGCTACATCAGCGCACGCACCACACTGGTCGCCGCCACGCACCGCGTCTACGCAACCAGCGAAAAAATGCAACTGGGTGACGGCCGCTTCGACGCCGACCGCATTCTGGAAGCCGGCCCCAAGCTCGCGCGCCGCGCTGCCTTCATCGACATGGCCACGCTGGCACTCGAATCGCGCACCGTGATTTCCGCGGTGATGTTCGGCGCCATGGCGGGCGCCGATGTGCTGCCGTTTACCCGCGAGGCCTGCGAAAACGCGATCCGCAACGGAGAAGTCGGTATCGAGGCGAGCCTCAGGGGATTTGCCGCGGGTTACGCGGCGATCCGGAGCGAGCCGGTCGCCGCCAGCAAGGCTGTGGTAGCCGCCGCCGCACCTATCCCAGCCGAATTCGAGACACGCATCGCCAACGCTTTCCCGAGCGCGATCCAGGCGATGGTGCGTGACGGCGTGCGCCGCGTGCTCGACTACCAGGATGCGCGCTATGCAAGGCTTTACCTCGATCGCGTGGCGCGCATAGCGCCGTGCGATAACGGCGATTTTCAAGTGGGCAGCGAGACCGCGCGCTTTCTCGCGCTATGGATGAGTTACGAGGACATCATCCGCGTGGCCGACCTCAAGACCCGCCGCGCGCGCTTCGACCGGGTGCGCAACGAGGTTCTGGCCAAGCCCGGCGAGCCGGTCCGCATCGTCGAGTATTTGCGACCCGGCATTCCTGAACTCTGCGATGTGCTGCCGGTGGCTATCTCGCGCCATGTCCGCAACTGGGCCAGCAAGAACAACCGCGCGCAGCGGCTGGGCTTCGGCCTGCACGTGGCGACATCATCCGTGTGGGGCTTTGCGCTGATGCGCTTTCTGGCGACGTTCCGCCGCTGGCGGCCGCGCTCGGCGCGCTACGTCCACGAGCAGGCGTTGATCGAACACTGGCTGGCGGCAATCGGCGCAGCACTCGGCCAGGACCGCGCGCTGGCGCTGGAAATCGCGCTGGCGGCGCGGCTGCTCAAGGGCTACGGCGACACGCATGAGCGCGGACAAGCCAGCTTCGATCGCGTAATGGCGGTTGCGGCCGACGACTCGATCGCGGCGCCGGAACGCGCCGCCGCGGTGTGCGCCGCGCGCGAAGCGGCGCTGGCCGATCCGGAGGGCAAACTCGCTCCGCCCAGACCTCTGGTGCAGCCTG
>PLYG01000335.1:0-8170 GCA_003153335.1 Betaproteobacteria bacterium
TTGTTGTCGAAGGGCAGCATCTTCAATTGCACGAGGCCAATGGCCGGCAAGATCAGCGATACGACGATCAGCACCGCAACGCCCAGGCCGAGCAGGCGCCGGTTGCGCATGCCGCGGGTATCGTCGAGCAATGGACGAAATATCCGGACGAACAGCGGAGCGAGTTTGCCCGCCAGTCCCCTCGCCTGCGGCTGTGGGTGCCCGGTTTCCGCATGCGGCGCCTTCAGCCACAGCCGCGACAGCCACGGGGTCACGACAAAGGCGATGGCCAGCGAGATCAGCATGCCCATGNNCGTTGATCGGGATCGGACTCATGTACGGCCCCATCAGGCCGGATACAAAGGCCATCGGCAGCAGTGCGGCGATCACCGTCAGTGTCGCCAGGATCGTGGGGCCACCGACTTCATCGACTGCGCCCGGGATGATTTCGCCCAGCGGCTTGCCCGGCGACAGCTGCTGGTGCCGATGGATGTTCTCCACTACAACGATCGCGTCGTCGACCAGGATGCCGATCGAAAAAATCAGCGCGAACAGCGAGACCCGGTTCAACGTGAAGCCCCACGCCCAGGATGCGAACAGCGTGGCGGCGAGAGTCAGGATTACCGCGGCGCCGACGATCGCCGCTTCGCGGCGGCCCAGCGCGAGGAATACGAGTGCTACGACCGAGGCCGTGGCAAACAGCAGTTTCTGGATGAGCTTTTGCGCCTTGTCGTTGGCGGTAGCGCCGTAATTGCGCGTTTCCGCGACCCACATATCCGCCGGTATGACGGTGTTGCGCAGCATGTCGACGCGGCGCATCACCGCATTGGCGACATCGATGGCGTTTTCGCCTGGTTTCTTGGTCACGGCGATCGTCACGGCCGGATACTCGCCGCCGTCCTTGCCCGCGACGCCGTGCCAGACATAATGAAGGGGCGGCAGCGGGCCGTCGCGGACCGTCGCCACGTCCTGCAGAAAGACCGGTCTGCCATCGCGCACGCCCACGACCAGCTCGGCGAGATCCCGCGCGTCTTTGAGGAACGGGCCCGATTCGACGGCAACAGCACGGTTGCCCGAAAGCAACTCGCCGACCGGCAGGCCCAGGTTGGCCGATTTCAGCGCGGCGCGCATGTCCGCTACAGTCACGCTGCTCCCGGCCATGCGCGACGGATCGAGTTCGATCAGCACCGCACGCCCGGGTCCGCCTAGGGTGGTGACCTCACGCGTGCCGCCGACGCGCTTGAGATCCGCCTCGATGCTATGGGCAACGCGTTCAAGATCGTAGGCGCCGGTAGCCACGTTGTTGCTGTACAGAGTCAGCGTGACGATCGGCACATCATCGATGCCACGGGGCTTGATCAGCGGATCCAGAACGCCCAGCCCCTTCGGCAGCCAGTCGGCATTGGAATTGACGGTGTCGTACAGCCGGACGAGTGCCTCCGTGCGCGGAACTCCGACCTTGAACTGCACCGTGATCACTGCGAGGCCGGGACGGGAGACGGACAGCACATGCTCGATGCCGACAATCTGGGACAGCACCTGCTCGGCCGGCACCGCGACCATCTGCTCGACGTCGCGTGCCGAGGCCCCGGGGAAGGGGATCAACACGTTCGCCATGGTCACGTTGATCTGCGGCTCTTCCTCGCGCGGCGTGACGAACACCGCGAACGCTCCGAGCAGCAGCGCGCCGAGTGCCAGCAGCGGCGTGATCTGCGCCGTCTGGAAAAACGCAGCGATCCGGCCTGAGATACCGAGTTGCCTGGGGTTGGGCATGGGGCGAGTCCCTCAGCGGACCCGGGCCGCAGCCTGCGGGTCGAGGGCGACGCGCTCGCCTGCGGCTACACCGGCGAGGATTTCCACTGTGTCGTTGAGGGTGCGCCCGAGGCGTACCTGGCGCAGAACCGGTTTGCCGTTCGGATCGATCACGTACAGACCGGTCATCTCCGCGCGGCGGACAACGGCTTTGGCCGGCACATACAGGCGGGCGCTGGTCCCGCCTTGCGTCGGCAGCCAGACGCGCGCAAACGTTCCAGGGGTCACCCCTTCGGCGGCGGCGGGCAGATCGAGGCGGATTTGCGCGGTGTGCGTGCCCGGGTCCGCCGTGGGCAGGACATTCACGCGAGCCGGCGTCACCCACTGGCGTTCGGCGGGCAGCCCGGGGAACTGGATCCTGATCGGTTTACCGGCCACCATGAGTGCAATGTCGGTCTGGGGCACCGCCGCGGTGACACGCAACGCGGCCGGATCGTAAATCGTCAGCAGAGCGCGGCCGGGCATCGCCATGTCACCGAGAGCGACCGGAACTTCGGCGACCACCCCGCCGTAGGGCGCTTTGACGACATAGAACGTGGATTGGGTTCGGGTCGCCCCCGCCTGGGCAATTTGCGCCGCGACCTGCGCCTGCGTGGTCTTGAATTGCGCTTCGGCGTGCTCGAGCGCGGCCTGGCTGACGTATTTCATTTCGAACAGTTGTTTCTGCCGGGCAAATTCGGTAGTCGCGGCCTCCAGCAGGGCGCGCGCGGCCTGGACCTGGGCGTCGCTCGCGGCGGCGCTCTGCTCGGCGGCGCGGGCGTCGATCCGCGCCAGCACCTGGGCCGCCTTGACGACATCGCCGACCTTGACGTCCAGGGCAACGACGGCGCCCGGCACTTGCGCGGCAACTACCGTCTGCCGGACCGCTTCCACGACACCGTCAAATCCGGCCGTATCGCCAGCGCCGCTCGACTGCACCGTCGCGGTCATCAATTCAGGCGGCGTCGCGGCGCCGGCGGGCGCGGTCCAAAGACCCGCCGCCACGGCCACAGCTACCCAGTATCTCTTCAGCATTCCCTATCTCCACATCGATGGCGCCGCCAAGATCCCCGGCAGAGCCTGACTTGTTGCTTTCACTTGACATATTATATAACTATATAGTTAAATAGTCAAACATGAATTCAACCAAAGTTGTTCTACGTCCAGAAGATTTGAGGCATCATGAGCATCCCCGAGCATCAAGCGTGTCCAGGTATGAAGGGTCTTCCCCCCGAGGCGCTACAAGAAGTCGCGGCGTACTTCCAGACGCTATCGGAGCCGACGCGCCTGCAGATCCTCAATTTTCTGCGGGAGGGCGAGCGCAAAGTCGGGGATCTGGCGCAGTTATGCGGCTACACGTCAGCCAATGTTTCGCGGCATCTGGCAATGCTGACCCAGCAGGGCCTGGTCGTGCGCGAAAGCCGCGGCACCAGCGTCTACTACCGGATCGCCGACGACTCGGTCTACGCCCTCTGCGATCTGGTCTGCGGCAATATCGCCCGCGAGTTCGAGCGAACCGCGCACCACAGAAAGGTATTCGCGAAGGCGACCACTCGCGCGGGCAAGGGCAAGTGAAAATATCTTGACCAACCAATCCTTTCCCGACGCCGCCGTTACCTGGAATCGCCGCTTCGAAGCGGATGGCTATATCTTCGGTACCGAGCCCAATGCATACTTGCGGCAGCAGGCGCCACTGTGGCAGCCCGGCAGCAGGGTGCTGTCCGTCGCCGACGGCGAAGGACGCAACAGCGTCTGGCTGGCAACCCAGGGGATGATCGTCGATGCGTTCGACATCTCGGCGGTCGGCGTGCAGAAAGCCAGGAAACTGGCCGAGGCGGCCGGGGTCTCCGTCGCGTTCAGCGTCAGCGACTGCGATAGCTGGCCGTGGCCAGCCGATGCCTACGACGGCGTCGCGGCGATATTCATGCAGTTCGCCGACCCCCCGATGCGCGCGCGATTGTTCGCCAACATGATCCGCGCCCTGAAGCCGGGCGCCATCCTGATCCTGCAGGGCTATACGCCGAAACAGCTCGACTACAAGACCGGGGGCCCGCCGCTGCCGTCCCATTTGTATACCGCAGACATGCTGCGCGGCGCGTTTGCAGCGATGGAGATTCTCGAGCTGCGTGAGTACGAAGCCGATCTGACCGAAGGCACCCAGCATCATGGAAGATCTGCGGTAATCGGACTCGTGGCGCGCAAAGTCTGAAGAACTCGGCCGGGTAACGAATCATGATGAAGACACCGATCGCGGACGACTCGCGTGGAAACCGCCATGAGCCCAATGCAATCCTCCAGGTCCTCCTGGATTATCTGCCAAGCGGGGTGACGCTGTTTGGCCCGGACCTCGAGATGATCGCCTGCAACGCGAAACTCAGGGAGCTGCTGGACTTCCCGGACGAACTGTTTGCGCGTGGGCTGCCTTCGCTGCCGACGCTTGCCCGCTTCAATGCCATGCGCGGCGACTACGGCCCCGGCGATCCCGAGGAAATGACCGCTGCAGCGGTCGAGCGTGCCAGGACAATGAAGGCCCATGTCTTCGAACGTACCCGGCCGAACGGGGTCGTCTTGGAGGTCCGTGGAACCCCGCTGCCGGGCGGCGGCTTCGTCACCATCTATACCGACATCACCCAGCGCAAGCAGGCGGAGCAGGAGCTCACTGCGGCCAAGGAAGGAGCGGAGCGGGCCAACGCCGCCAAGGACACGTTCCTTGCCACGATGAGCCACGAAATCCGAACGCCGCTCAACGGTCTGCTGGGCATGCTGGAGTTGCTCGGTTTCTCTCGGCTCGATGGCGAGCAGCGCGAGACGCTGGAGATCGCGAGGGATTCGGGGCACGGCCTGGTCCGCATCATCGACGACATTCTGGATTTCTCGAAAATAGAGGCCGGCAAACTCGATCTCGAACAAGTGCCGGTGACGATCGCGAAAATCGTCGAGAGCGTGAGCGACACGCTCGCGCCCATCGCATATAAGAAGCGCGTCGAGCTGATCACTTTTTGCGACCCGAAAATTCCGGAAACGGTCGGCACCGATCCGGTCCGGCTGCGCCAGATCCTCTTCAACCTGGCGGGCAACGCGGTCAAGTTTACCGGCGGCGAAGCCGGCACGGCCCCTCGGGTTGTCATTCGTGCTGATCTTGCACAGGTGAGCGACAGTCGGGCCGCCGTGCGCTTTCGTGTCGTGGACAACGGCATCGGTATGAGCGCCGAAACAGTGAGCAAGCTCTTCCGGCCTTTCACGCAAGCGGAAAGCTCGACCACGCGCCGCTTCGGGGGCACCGGGTTGGGTCTGTCGATCTGCGCGCGGCTCGTCGCGTTGATGGGCGGGCGCATCGCGATCGAGAGCGAGCCGGGCCGGGGCTCGACGTTTAGTGTCGAGCTTGACTTTCCGCTGCTGTCCGGCCCGGCGAGCGAGGAACGGCGCTTCGATTTGAGCGGCCTCAGCGTGGTGGTGATCGCGGCGGCTGACGACATCGAAGAGATCTTGTCGAAATACCTGGCCGATGGCGGCGCGCAGGTCCAACGAGCCGAACGGATCGACGATGCGGTCGACGAAGCCTTGGTGGCCAGGAAGTCCGGTATACCTTTCGTCATCGTGGTGGTCGATGTCGAGAACGATCCGTCGCGCACCCAGGCGTTGGAGGAAAAATTTGCCGCCAAGCCAGAACTCGCGGGGACACGGTTCGTGGTGATCCAACGCGGGCGCCGCCGCGCGGCGCGGATCGCGGGTCCCGCCACCGTGACGCTCGACGCCAACGCCATGCGCCGTGCGGCTTTCCTGCGTGCGGTGGCCGTCGCCGCCGGGCGCGCGTCCCCGGAGCGCAAGCCTGCGCAACAAGAGCCGCTGATCAGCGATGATCACGTGCCGACCGTCGAAGACGCGCACGCCGCGGGACGACTCGTCCTGGTGGCCGAGGATAATCCGACCAATCGGAAAGTCATCCTGCGCCAACTCAACTTACTCGGCTATGCCGCCGAGGTAGTGGATGACGGCGCCGCAGCCTTGCGTATGTGGCAGAGCAAACACTACGGTATCGTGCTCACCGACTGCCATATGCCTGAAATGGACGGCTTCGAACTGACCGCCGCGCTGCGGCAAGCCGAGGCCTCCGCCGGCCGTCACACGCCGATCATCGCGATTACCGCCAACGCCCTCAAAGGCGAAGCCGAACGCTGCCACGCGGCGGGTATGGACGACTACCTGGCCAAACCCATAGAACTTGCTTTGCTGAAAAACATGTTGACCAAGTGGCTGCCGGCGCGGACCGAGTCAGTGCAGGCAAGCGCCACCCCGATGGCGGCGGTCAATCCGCAAGCGTTGGCGCAGATCGTCGGCAGCGATCCGGCGGTGATCGTCGAGTTCCTGCAAGACTTTCTTGCGAGCGCGACGAAGGGCGTGACCGAGATCCGCGCCGCGTTCGGCAAACGATCGGCAGAGGATATCGCCGCGCAAGCACACAAGCTGAAGTCCGCCGCGCGAACGGTTGGCGCCGACGCGCTCGCCGATCTCTGCGAGCAGTTGGAACGGGCGGGCAAGGAAGCAGACTGGGCTACGCTGGATACCGCATCGGCACGACTTGAACCGGAATTTGCCGCGGTGGAACGTTTCATCCAGGCCTATACTGCACCCAAGACGTAGATTACAAAGGCTGCAAGCATGAATCGGGAACATGGCGCACATCGGGCTCTCGTCGTGGACGACGACGAGTTCATGCTCAAAATCCTCGCCCGCACCCTTGAGTCACTGGGCTACCAGGCGATCGCGACCTGCACCAGCGGTGCGGAGGCGCTGTCCCGACTCAAGCGCGAAACCGAACCGCCCCACATCCTCCTGTGCGATCTCAGCATGCCGGAAATGGACGGTGTGGAGTTCCTGCGCAAGCTCGCGGAAATCGGCTACGGCGGAGCGATCGTCCTCATCAGCGGTTTGGACAAACGGATCCTCAGCACCGCGGAGACGCTCGCCCGCGGGCATCGCCTGCATATACTCGGGCATCTGGAAAAACCCGTTACCCCCAATCAACTGAAGACGATGCTCGCCCGGTGGCAGCCGCGCGACGAACCGCGCGCTCCGGCGAGTGCCGAGTCCTGCACGGTGGACGAAATTCGCGCGGGGCTTGTGCAAGGACAGTTCGTTCCGTGGTTTCAGCCCAAAGTCGAAATCGTGACCGGCTGGGTGGCAGGAGCGGAAGTGCTGGCGCGCTGGCCGCATCCTGCACGCGGCATGATTGCGCCGGATTGCTTCATTCCGGCCGCGGAACAACATGGCTTGATCGGGCAACTGACCGAGACGATTCTCACGCAGTCGTTGCGGCAAGCACAGGCGTGGCGCGAGCAAGGCATCGACATAAAAGTGGCGATCAATGTCTCGATGGACGAATTGGTGCAGCTGGATTTTCCGGAGCAGGTGCTCGAACTTGCACAAGCCGCCGGCGTGAAGCCTTTCAACATCATCTTGGAGGTCACCGAGAGCCGCCTGTCCAACAATGCGCTCATACCGCTCGATATTCTCACGCGCCTGCGCCTGAAGGGAATCGGTTTATCGATCGACGATTTCGGCACCGGCTACTCGACGCTGACGCAGCTCAAGAATTTTCCGTTCGACGAACTAAAAGTTGACCAAAGCTTCGTGCGCGGCGCCGTCCAAGATCCGGCCGCGCGGGCCATTCTGGAGTCGGCGGTGAATTTGGGCAAGAAGCTCTCCATGCGGGTGGTGGCGGAAGGTATCGAAACCAAAGAACAATGGGACCTGGTTGCAGCACTCGGTTGTGATATCGCCCAGGGTTATTTCATCGCCAAGCCCATGCCCGGACCCGATTTGCCAGCGTGGATCAAGGCGTGGAAGGCGCCGTGATCCCGCCTTAATCGGCGACCCAACGATAGGCTTCACATACGGCGCCGGCCGGGCCCCGGCATTCACGCCGTTGTCTTGAAGAAAGTTTTGCAAGAAGCATAGTCCGGAATTCCGACAGCGGCGTCCACACCGAACCCTCTGGCAATACGGCACAGGCTTTACCAGTTCACCCAGCGCCGCAGCAGTGACTGAATCGTCGGCGTCAGACGCGTGCGAGTGTAGGCATCTGCCGCCATCCTGATTGCTTCAGCCTGCGTCGGATAGGCGTGAATGACGCGGGCGAGTGTGCGCAGACCAATCCCCGCGACCATCGCCACGGTGATTTCGTTAATCATTTCGCCCGCGTGACGGGCAACGATGGTCGCGCCGAGAATGCGGTCCGTCCGTTCCTTGACGTGGATTTTCACAAAACCCGTTTCCTCGCCATCGGCGATGGCGCGATCCACGTCATGCATCGGAATCGTGAACGTCTTGACCGGGATGTCTTGATCGCGCGCCTCCCAGACATAGAGGCCGACGTGGGCAATCTCCGGGTCGGTGTAGG
>PLYG01000335.1:8203-13772 GCA_003153335.1 Betaproteobacteria bacterium
CGGCCGGTGCCGGTCAGGATGGCATCGACCGCGACCGTGCTTTGGTAGTCGTCGCTAACCAGGTCGACCAGTTTCTGCCCGTTTTCCACGCGCACATTGACGGCCGTGGTATTCAGCCGCACCTCGATGCCGTCGCGCGCAAAGGCATCGGACAGGATCTGGGCGGCGTCGCGTTCTTCCCTGGTCAGGAACAATGGGAGGGACTCGGCGATGATGGTCTGTGCTCCAAAGCGGGAGAACGCCTGCGCCAGTTCGCAGCCCAGCGGTCCGCCTCCGATCACCAACATGCGGCGCGGCAGTTCGGACAAGTCGAAGACGTTCTCGTTGGTAAGGTACCCGGCCTCCGAGAGCCCGGAAATCGACGGCGTATCCGGCCGCGCGCCAGTGGCGATCAGGGCTTTCCTGAAGCGCAGTTTCGCGCCGTCGACCGTCAATACATCGGCTCCCGCAAAGCGCGCTTCGCCGAAAAACACGTCGACACCGGCTGCCTGCAGCCGGCGCACCGAATCCGCACGGCTGAGGCGCGCGCGTATGCGACGCATGCGCTCCATCACTGCGGGAAAATCGACGCGAATATCGGCCGGCAGTTGCGCGCCGTAGTGCTCCGCATCGCGCATCTCGGCGTACAGGCGCGCGGTGCGGATCAAGGTCTTTGAAGGCACGCAGCCGACATTCAGGCAGTCGCCGCCAAGCCAGTCGCGCTCGACGAGTGCGACTTTCGCGCCCAATGCGGCCGCCCCAATCGCCGCGACTAACCCCGAGGGGCCGGCGCCGACGACCACGAAGTGGTAGCGATCCGCAGGCTGCGGATTGCGCCATCCGGCAGGGTGGACATTTTCCAGCCGTTCGCGATCAAACGCGTCCTGCGTGAGTGTCGAGGGCGGGTCGTCGCGCGGCTGCATAGCTGTTGCTCCGTAGATGAATCTGAATGGACGCGTTACAGCCAGCCGCCGCGGAAGCCCGCGCGCCGCAAGCCAGTGCGGATACAGGCACAGTTGCGCATCAACCGCCAGATCAGTTGCGTGCGATAGTTCTCGATCATCATGACCACGATCCCCTGGTCTAGTCCAAAGTGGCCGGCCGAAACCCACTCGCGCCCCTCGGTACTGGCGAGAGTGGGGTTGAAGCTGCTCGCGTACTGTTGTCCGCGCATCATCTCGGGAAAGCGCGCATGCATACTGCGCATCGCGGGGAAGGCAATCTCCGGAGCGAATGGCAGCGATGCGATCGCGGCCCATCCCGCCAGGGTTCCGTCGTCGGGTCCGTACGGCACGCCGCGGGCAGCGTAACCGAACAGGCGCCGCTGCTCGTTGGATACGTCAGGTAACTCGTCGGTGGGGCCATCACAGGCCGTCAGGCCCCAGCAGTTTTCATCGTAACCGGCGAATTCGTGTGGATTGCGCTGGGCGTACTCGCGCTGAACGTAGGTCGCACGGCGGCTGTTCTCGAAATAATCGCTGCGCTTCTCGCGCATAAAGCGATCCTGGATGCCGCGAAAATCGATCCATGCGTGCGCGAACTGATGCACGAACAGCGGGCCCGCATACAGGAAATCGTAGCCATAAATGTTCTCCCACTGGTAGGTCGCGGTCCACGCGTTGTAGCAGTCGCCCGTGAGCGCATACGTGGGCGAGCCCAGCGCCAGCACGTACAGCACGATGGCCTCGTTATAGCCGTCCCAGCCGTAATGCAAGTACCCGCATTCGGGTTTCCAGCCCTGTCGGAGCGTAGCGGCACCACCCTGTGCCCAGCGCCAGTCGATCCGGTGGTATAGCGCATCGACCGTTTCGCGCAACTCGATTTCGTCCGCGGTCTGCGCGGTGAAGTACATGGCCGAGCAGAGCGCGCCCGCGATCAATAGTGCCGTGTCGACCATCGACAGCTCCGAGCGCCAAACCCTGGTACCGGTGTGCAAGTCGAGGAAGTGGTAATAGAAGCCCTTATAACCCGTCGCCACCGGACTGCCACTTTGATCGCTGTCCTTGAAAAAACGCAGCGCGGCGAGGGAGCGTTGGACCGCATCAGCCCGCGTCATCCAGCCTCGCTCGACCGCCACGGCGTAGGCCGAAAGCGCAAATCCGACCACTGCAATGCTGACTGGCGAATTCTCGCGCGACGTGTCGACGACAAGACCGTTGGCCGGATTCATCGACCGCAGGAAGTAGCCGAACGCGGCATGCTGCAGCCCATCCAGCAGCGTCTCGTTCGTCGGTATCGATACGTCAGCCATAAGTGGTTGCCAGCAATGCGGATTCGGGACGCCGGAGCACTGGGGCGCTGTCGCGCCGGCGCGGACTGGGCTTGCAGGCACCACGTTCCGCGCCGACGCGCTCGACCGGTTGATTCTATCCCGGATAATAACGCGCGCAAACTCCTCGCGCTGGCACCGCATGTGGAGTGGCGCCGCAGCTGTCCTGCAACGCGCGAACGAATGTTGTTCCCGGGAGAACGGTCACATAAGCTCTCTTTTGGCAATTCTCCCAACCGTGGCGAGGTGAGGAATTTGGGAGGGGAGCGGGGAACACGCGCGCCTCACGTCTCGACGGCGACTCCGTGTTCCCCGTTGGCAGGCGGCGGGCCGGCGTTGTTGCGACGCCGGCCTTGTTCTTGGCAAAGGAACTTGGTGTCAGGGTTTCAGTTGCGCGCGCATTTCGCCGCCGGCATTCGCCGCGGTATGCACGTTGACGTAGAGATTTCCCGCCTTAAACGCGGCAAATTGCGCGTCGGTAAGTTTGGCGCCCGCAGGAGCCGTGTACTTGTCGCCGTCTTTCGTCAGCGGGATGATCACCGGCCCGTTCTTGCCCACGGCCGCTTCATGGATGTGCGCCGCGGTGCCGCTGATGCCTGTAGTGCTTACGCTGCCGGCGACCGATTTGTCATCGCCGATGGCAAAGGATCCGCCACCTGACCCGGCGGTCTTGACCGGCGGCACTTCCTGATCACCCGCCAGCGTTACCTTCACGTCAGCCGCGACTGCAGCGGTCGAAAAGGTGCCAACCGCGCACGTGCCGAGGACCAATGCGGCGCTGAGGGACAGCCACGCCCGTTTGGAAAATACAGTTGCATTCATCGAGATCTCCTGAGTTGTAGTTTACGGATCGGACAATACAAGCTCTCCGCACGCGTCGTCCGTGTTCGGAGCATCGCGCCGGCCGCTGGTGCAGTCTGTGCGGCACCCCACATAGCCTGGTACCTCGCCACAGGTTTCGCACTATTCGAGCCGCCCCGCATCACTGCGCGCTTTGTCGCCACCTTGGCCAACGAGCCTCGCCATAGCCACTGCGATGACTGCGGTTCGCTGCGCGCGCACGGTGCGCGGATACAGCTCTCGATCCGGCCAGAGGGCTGGCGTGACCATGGCCGCGCTTCGTTCCCGATGGAAGGCCGCGGTTTTCCCTTGCGGCAAGGCGGTGCGGTGAGGAACAATAGCGGGATGGAACAGCTCATGACGCAATCCACGGTCCCGCTGCGCACTCCGCTTTTCCGCGGCGCGCGGCGTTTGCGCATCGCTCTGGTCGGCATGCCCAACGCCGGCAAGAGCACGCTGTTCAACGCGGTGTCGAGCACCGCGCCGCACACCGGCAAGCTGGCCGGCACGCAGCGCGCCTACGGCGAGTGCACGGTCCAGATCGGCCTGGACGAAGCGAGCGTGATCGACCTGCCGAGCATCCACACGCTGCATCATCCGGCGCCGGAAGACGTGGCCGCGCTCAAATACCTGCTGTGGGGCGACGAGCGCCCGCCCGTATCGGCGCACGAGGCCGATGCTCCGCCCGCGCCTTTCGCACCGCCCGACCTGATCGTGCAGGTGGTCGATGCCACAGCTCTTGCGAGCCATCTGGAACTCACGCTGGAACTCTCCCAGTTGGGCCGGCCCATGGTCATCGCCCTCAACATGATGGACGAGGCCTGGGACAAAGGCCTGCACATCAACGTCAAAGCCCTGTCCAAGCTGCTGGGCATGCCGGTGGTGCCCACGGTCGCGCTGATGGGGCAGGGCATCTCAGAGCTATTCACCACCGCTGTGGCTGCGGTGCGCGCGGGCGCCTGTCCGCTGCCGCAACCGGCGAGCAAGCACATCTGCGACAGCCTCCAGCCCTTGAGCCGGGCGCTGAACCTCCCGGAGATACACTCGGCATTCTGCGTGCCGCACGCCCTGCTGCTGATGCAGTTCGCGGCGGGCGACGAGTATTTCGAGGATGAACTGCGCCAGCATTTCCCGCATCTGCTTCCGGAACTCGTACGCCTGCGCGACGCGGCCGGCCAGACGCTTCCGCGCACGCTGGAAGAAGAATTGCATGCCGACCACCATCACCGCGCCGCCACGCTGTTCGAGGCCGCCACGCGCATCGGCGCGCCGCACGAGGGCCGCGGCTGGCGCTACTGGCTCGACGAACTGTTTTTGCATCCGCAGTGGGGCCTGATCGGCAGCCTCGCGGTGTTTGCCGCGGTGCTGTTCGTGGTGTTCGAGGTCAGCGGCTGGCTCGACCAGATGACTACAGCGCGCCTGATCGATGCGCTCGCGCCGTGGCAGCCGCAATCGACCGCCGGCGTGGTCGGCCGCGCGGTGGCCGATGGCCTGATCGGATTGACCGGCATCGTCGTGCCCTACATGATCCCGCTGGTAATGCTGCTGGTGGCGCTTGAAGAATCCGGCGTGATGCAGCGCATCGCCTTCGTCGTCGACCGCGGCTTTCACCAGGTCGGCCTGCACGGTGGCGTCGCCGTTCCCTTTCTCACCGGCCTGGGCTGCAACGTCCCGGCCATTTCCAGCGCGGCAAAGGCGACCAGCGGCCGCGAGCGCGTCATTGCCTCGGTGCTGATCACCTTCGTTCCCTGTTCGGCGCGCTCCGCCATCATCCTCGCCCTGGCGGGCAAATACCTGGGTGCGACCGGCGTGTTCGCCATCTTTGCGCTGACCATCGTCCTGATCGCGGTCATGGGCCGGCTATTGGCACGGCGCCGGCGCGAGCTTGGCCCCGGTCAGGTGCAGGAAATCCCGCCCTACGCATTGCCGCACTGGCGCACGCTGCTTGCCGAAACCTGGACGCGCACCCGCGACGTTCTCACCATCGTCACCCCACTGCTGGTCGGCGGCAGCGTGCTCCTCGCGCTGCTTAACCACGTCGGCGCCGACAGCGCCATCAACGCCCTGCTCACGCCGGTGACGACGTGGTGGCTGGGCCTGCCCGCGGTACTGGGCGTGCCCATCCTGTTCGGCGTCCTGCGCAAGGAACTGTCGCTGGTAATGATCTACCAGGCGCTCGGCACGTTCGAGGTCGGCGCAGTGCTCGACTGGGTGCAACTCATGACCTTGCTGCTGTTCCTGACCTTCTACATCCCGTGCATCTCCACTTTTGCCGTCATGCTCAAAACCATCGGCCGCAAGGAAGCGCTGTTCTCGGTGTCGCTGTCGGTCGGCGCGGCGCTGCTGGTGAGCGGCGCGGTGCGCGTGCTGCTGGAGGGCGTGCGCTGGGCCATGGCGCAATGACGCGAAGGCGCTCGCACGCTTTACACCGGCCGGCCAATGGGTGTCCCTTATTATTTAGACATCATGTATTGACCTGCC
>PLYG01000186.1 GCA_003153335.1 Betaproteobacteria bacterium
TAAGTGAAGATCAGCGCCCAGAAGTGCACCACCGACAGCCGGTAGGAGTAGATCGGCCGCTCCGCCTGCTTGGGTACGAAGTAGTACATCATTCCCAGAAAGCCGGCGGTCAGAATAAAGCCCACCGCATTGTGGCCGTACCACCATTCGACCATTGCATCCTGCACGCCGGCGTAGGCGGAATACGACTTCCACAATGTGACCGGAATTTCCGCGCTGTTCACAATGTGCAGCAGCGCGGTAGTGAGGATGAACCCGCCGAAGAACCAGTTGGCCACGTAAATGTGCTCGACCTTGCGCTTGGCAAGCGTGCCGAAAAACACGATCGCGTAGGACACCCACACCACAGCGATGAGAATGTCGATCGGCCACTCGAGCTCGGCGTATTCCTTGCCGGACGTGTATCCCAGCGGCAGCGTGATTGCCGCGAGCACAATGACAAGTTGCCAACCCCAGAACGTGAACGACGCCAAGGGACCGCAGAACAGCCGGACCTGGCTGGTGCGCTGGACCACATAGTAGGAGGTTGCAAACAGCGCGCAGACACCGAACGCGAAAATCACCGCATTCGTATGCAGCGGACGCAGACGTCCGTACGATAGCCAGGGGATTCCTTGAAGCAGGTCCGGCCATAATAGTTCTGCGGCAATGATGACGCCGACCAGCATGCCGACGATTCCCCACACGACGGTCATGACCGCAAACTGCCGGACCACTTTGTAATTGAACGTTTGCTGGCTGTCCATTGGTCCTGCCTCTTATCGGAAAAGATGGGCGCTGCTTTGCCGCCACCGCAGATTAGCGGCGAACCAACTGCCCGGTTTTGATGTGGATCAATAGTGGCGAGCAGGAGTCGCAACAATCTGCCTGGCAACCTTGGCAACGGTGCCGCAAGCGCGCCGGAATCTTCGGAACGAGCTGCAACGGGTCACAACCAGGGCGGGACCCGCTCAACGCGGCCCTGCGGGACGGTCATCGTCGTCCAGGATCTGTTTGCCGGGCCGTTCGAGATCATCGAACTGGCCATGGCTGATCCCCCACCAGAATACTGCCCCGATCAGAAACACCAGTACGACCGAGAGAGGGATGAGTAGGTACAGGGTTTCCATCAGGTATTGTTCCCGGCCAGCTCGTCCCGCGGAACTGGCGAGGCGACTGTCCGCGAGGCCTGGTGTGTTTCGCCGCGATCGCGAAGCAGCCGCAACGCATTGAGCACGACCAACAGCGAACTCATCGACATGCCCAGTCCTGCAATCCACGGGCCTATCAATCCAGTGACCGCCAGCGGAATCGCCGTCATGTTGTAGCCGAACGCCCACCACAGGTTCTGCCGGATGATCCGCATGGCCTGGCGCGCCTTGTGGATGGCCCAATCAAGATGACCAAGATCGTCGCCAAGCCAGACCATGTCGGCGCCCTGCTGGGCCAGCCGGGCGCCACCGCCGACGGCAATCGACGCATGCGCGACGCCGAGCGCAGCCGTGTCATTGGCCCCATCGCCAACCATCACGACGACAGCGCCTTTGCGTTGCAGATCCTGGATGGCTTCGCGCTTGCGCAGAGGCGACGCACCACCTTCCACCGTGTCGATCCCGAGCTGTGCGGCCCAGTAGTGCGCAGTCCCGGGCCGATCACCGGAAAGCAGCAACACTTCGATCCCCAGGCTTTGCAAATCGGAAACCAATTCGCGCGCGCCCGGGCGCAACGAATCGGCAAGCACAAATAACGCGACCCAACCCTCCGTGTCCGCAAGCGCGACCAAGGTGTGGTCGGATCGCACTTCCGCAAAGGAGGACGGTGCAGGCTTGCCATGCAGTTCGGCGGCGAAGGCGGGTTGCCCCAGCCGATAGCGCCGTCCCGCGACCCAGCCGTCAACGCCCAGACCTGGCGTGCGCACAACATTGTCGGCCGCAACTGCAGGCATCGCGGCGCGACGGATCGCCTGGCCTGCCGGATGCTGCGTGCCCGCCTCCAGCGCTGCGGCGATTTCGGTGCACCGCTGCACAGGCGTGTCTCGCAGCGCGACCACACGTTGCAGCGCAATCTTGCCCGAGGTCAGTGTGCCGGTCTTGTCGAACACCAGATGCGTCGCGCGGGCGAGCGTCTCCAGCGCCCGCCCGCGCAGCACCAGGAGGCCCCGGCGCGCCAGGACGCCGGTCGCCGCAGCCAGGGCGCTGGGTGTCGCAAGCGACAACGCGCAGGGGCAGCTCACGACCAGCACGGCCACCGTGACCGCGATGATGCGCGATGGGTCGATCAGCGACCATACGACGGCGGTCAGCGCAGCAAGCAGCAGCAGGCCACCTGCAAACCACACCGCGACGCGATCGGCGATCAGGGCAAGGCGGGGTTTGTCAAGCAGGGCCCGATCGAGGAGGCGGACCATCTCACCCAGCCGGGTTTCCTCGCCTGTCGCCTCGACCGCGACCAGCAATCGTCCGCCGGGCTCGGCGGCATAAAGCGTCGACCCGGCAAGCACGGGTGCGCCTTCGGACCGGGCAACCGGCGCCGCCTCTCCGGTCAGCAGGCTTTCCGACAACGTTGCATGCCCTCGCACCACGCGTCCATCGACCGGAACGACTTCACCGGGTTTGACCACAACACAGTCTCCGACCCGCAGTGCCGCAACCGGCACGGTCTGCGCACGGGCGCCGTGCTCCGCGCCCTCGTTTACCAGCCGCACCGCGATTTCCGGCTGCTGCCTGGCCAGCGCTTCCGCCGCACCCGAGGCGCTCTGGCGTGCGCGCAGTTCGAAGTAGCGGCTCGCGAGCAGGAAGAATACGAACATCGTCACCGAGTCGAAATAGACTTCGCCATGCCCGACCCAGGTCGCCCACGCGCTGGCCGCGAAAGCAGTGCCTATCCCCAGTGCCACCGGCACGTCCATCCCGGGGCGGCCGTTCCTCAAGTCGCGCCACGCTCCGGCAAAAAAGGGCAGCGCGGAATACAGCACGACCGGCAGCGATAGAACCAGGCTGGCCCAGCGGAGAAGCACGGCATGTTCCGCGGCGATGCCATCGTCGGTGACGTAGGCCGGAATCGCGTACATCATCACCTGCATCATTGCGAACCCGGCAACGAACAGTCTGAACAACGCGCGTCGCGCCTCCTGTTTGCGCGTTGCCGCGGCAGCGAGCGCATCGACCGGCGCCGCGCGATACCCCAGCTTCGCAATGGCTTCGAGTATGGCGCCGAGTCTCTGGCGCGCCGGATCCCACGCCAGCCGCGCCCGATCGCCAGGCAACTGCACGTCGATATCGTGAACGCCGTCCAGGGCGCGAATCCGACTCTTGATCGTCGCCACGCAGGCCGCGCAATGCACCCCCGCGACAACCAGCGCCACTTCGGCGCGATGCGCGTTCGCGTGCACTACCCAACCCTGCTGGCGCGCGGGATCGTCGAACGTCGCCCACGGGTCGGCGATTGCCGGCGGTGTCTCTCCGGCCGCATCCTGTGCGCCGATCGACTGCGGCCGCAATTGCGCCAGCGCCAGACACCCGTGGCAACAGTAGCGCAGGGTCTTCCCCACGTACGGCACGCGGATGTCCACCCCGAGCGGCAGCGGCAAGCCGCAGAGATCGCAGCGCGGGTCTGCCCGCGACCCCGCCCCGATTTCGATGGGATTCGGCAAAGAGGCAGATGCAGGTGAGCTCGTTCCGGACATGGAAAACGCAGTTTCAGTGGAGGCTAATGCGCGCAGCGCGTTATGCCGTAACTAAAACGCAGGTGGAATGGCTACGCATTTTAGACGATGCAAGCGGACGGTCTCTTGATCTGAGTCAATCCGGAACCCTTTGTACGGCGTAGCATTCTGTGCGAGAGTAACAAGTTGGCTAACTGGATGCGCGAACACGCGTTCTTTTGACGAACGGGGATGCACCCGATTCGTCTTTACACCAAGGAGAGATCATGTACACGAATTTGCTGGTTGCCACGGACGGCTCCAAATTTTCCGAAAAGGCCGTAGTGCACGCTATCGGCCTGGCCAAAGCAGTTGGGGCGAAAGTCACCGCGTTTTACGCGGCGCCCGATTACCCGGATCCCACGTATTCCGAAGGCATCATCTACGAAACGATATCTCGCAAAGACTATGCAGCGATAGCGGCGGCCGACGCCGAAAAGGTCCTCGCCAAGGTCGCAAAAAAGGCCGAGGCAGAGGGCGTCAAGTGCGACACGCGCTACGCACTCAGCCGCGCGCCGTGGGAGGCGATTCTGGCTGCCGCGAAGAAGAACAAGTGCGATGTGATCGTAATGGGCTCGCATGGCCGCGGCGGCCTGGCGGCCTTGTTCCTGGGCAGCGAAACGCAAAAGGTGCTGGCGCAATCCAAATTGCCGGTAATCGTCGCGCGCTAGCTAGGCGTAGGCCCCACGCATGGAGGCGGACGCCGATGCCGCCGCCTGCGCACTTTACAAATCGACGCCCAGACGGCGTAATATGGTCGCCATGGGTCGTGCTGGCCGGCGCATTGCCGGCGTGCCGGGGGTCCGGCCTGATTTGCCGGAGTTTGTGATTTCCACGCCAAAGGGAGTTGACCATGTATCGACACCTGCTTGCGGCAACCGACGGGTCTGAGCTTTCCAGTCTTGCAGTAGATCATGCCATCGAACTCGCCCGGTCGCTGGGCGCCAGGCTGACGCTGCTTCATGTCGCCGGCCAATATCCGCCGCCGATGCTGGTCGACGGCACGGTGTTTCCAACCTTACCGCAAGAAGAGCATGAAGCGGCGGCGGCCAAACAGTCGCAACAGATCCTCGATCCTTGCGTGGCCAGGGCCGAAGCCGCGGGCGTCGCCTGCGATGCGCTGCACGAATCCGACAGCGCTGCGTGGCACGCCATTATCGAAACGGCGGCACGCGCCGAGTGCGATGTGATCGTGATGGGTTCGCATGGCCGTGGGGGGCTGGCATCGCTGATCATGGGCAGCCAGACGCAAAAGGTTCTTCACCTTACGAATCTGCCGGTGCTGGTCGTTCGGCAGCCGCGCTGAAGGCTAATGGGGCGCGCCACCCCGGACGTGCAACCATCCGGCGCCGGTCTCGGGCTTGTGCAGCGGCCGTCGGCGCGCGGCGGCGGGCCATTCACGCTAAAATGCGCGATTCCCTATTTCCGGCCACGTCATGCGCGCCTCGCAATTCTTCATTTCCACGCTCAAGGAAGCACCGGCAGAGGCCGAGCTCGCCAGCCACAGGCTGATGCTGCGCGCCGGCCTCATCAAAAAGCTGGGCAGCGGGCTTTACACCTGGATGCCCATGGGCCTGCGCGTGCTGCGCAAGGTCGAGAACATCGTGCGGGAGGAGATGAACCGCGCAGGGGCGATCGAACTGCTGATGCCGCTGATCAATCCGGCCGAGTTGTGGCAGGAAACGGGCCGCTGGGAGAAGTACGGCCCGAACATGCTGCGCATGAAGGACCGGCACGAGCGCGACTTCCTGTTCGCACCGACGCACGAGGAAGTCATCACCGATATCGTGCGCAAGGAAATCGGCAGCTATCGCCAGTTGCCGGTCAATTTTTATCATATCGGCGACAAGTTCCGGGACGAAGTGCGTCCCCGCTTCGGCGTCATGCGCGCGCGCGAATTCATCATGAAGGATGCGTACTCGTTCGACCGCAACAAGGAAGGCCTGATGGCCAGCTACCGCGCGATGTACGATGCCTACACCCGGATTTTCACGCGCCTGGGTCTCGACTTCCGGCCGGTCGAAGCCGACAACGGCGAGATCGGCGGCGCGTCATCGCACGAGTTTCAGGTACTGGCCGATTCCGGCGAGGACGTGATTGCGTTCTGCCCCACTTCCACCTATGCCGCCAATGTTGAAAAGGCCGAGGCGGCGGCCCCTGCCACACTGCGCGCCCAGCCCGGCGAGACCATGCAAAAAGTTGCCACGCCGGGCATGAAGACTTGCGAGGCGGTCGCCGGGTTTCTCGGTGTGCCGCTGATCCGCAATGTGAAGTCGGTGATGTTCGTCAGCGATACCGGCTTTTGCCTGCTGCTGGTACGCGGCGACCATAGTGTCAACGAGGTCAAGATCGCCAAGCTGCCGCAACTGAAGAACTTTCGCCCCGCCACGCCTGAGGAAATCGAAGCGCATCTGGGTGTCGACCCGGGCTATTGCGGTCCGGTGCCGATCCGCGGCGCGCACCCGGGTCCGGTAATCGTCATCGCCGACCGGACGGTCGCTGCGATGAGCGACTTCGTCTGCGGCGCGAACGAATCGGGCCTCCACTTGACTGGCGTGAACTGGGGCCGGGATCTTCCCGAACCGGACCTGGTCGCGGATCTACGCAATGTGGTGGCGGGCGACCCGTCGCCTGATGGCCAGGGCGTTCTGGAACTCTGCCGCGGGATCGAGGTCGGACACGTGTTCGCGTTGGGTACGGTCTATTCGGAGGCGATGCGCGCAACCGTCCTGGACGAGCAAGGCCAGGCCCAGGTGATGCAGATGGGCTGCTACGGCATCGGTGTGACCCGTGTGGTTGCCGCAGCGATCGAACAGCACTTCGACGACAAAGGGATAGTCTGGCCGCTGCCGATGGCGCCGTTCGCGGTCGCCATCGCGCCCATCGGTTACGGACGCAATGCGCAGGTAAAGGACGCCGCGATCAAGGTGCACGATGCACTCACGGCGCTGGGCGTGGAAGTTTTTCTCGACGACCGCGACGAGCGGCCCGGCGTGAAGTTCAAGGANNGCGACGAGCGGCCCGGCGTGATGTTCGCGGACCTGGAGCTGATTGGCATTCCGCATCGCATCACCATAGGCGATCGCGGACTGAAGGAGGGAAAGATAGAGTATCAGGCCCGAACCGACGCCACGTCGACCGGAGTGCCGCTGGATGGAATTGTTGATTTTGTGCGTGCCAGGTTGGCTGGTTGACCGGTATGGATAGCGAGGCCGCTCATGCGTACCCGGGGTTGCCGGCGCTGGCGACGGGCCTGCGAACGCCGCGTCGATATGGGTCGCCGAGAAAATCGGGCAGCGGCATCCAGGCGCATTGGAACTGTTTGAACAGGAAGCACTGATTTATGCCATACCNNCCCGCGCAGTAGCGGCGCTGCTTGCGTGGTGCTTCGCATCGCTGACGCCCCTCGCATGGGCCGGGGCTCAGGTCGAAGAGCAACTCTCGGCGTCGGTGCAGGCATCACTGCAGACGGCAATCAGCGACCGCGCGGCCCCGCGAATGGTGTTCAACTCCGAATCCGAGGGCAACGCCTGGATACTGGAAATGTCGAGCCGGCTAGCCAGGAAAATCCCCGACTCGACCACCCGTACCGAGTTTCTCAAGACCGTGCATTACGAAG